>JAITKD010000207.1 GCA_031278575.1 Spirochaetaceae bacterium
GGGGTCTGACACGATCAAAAAGTTAAGGATTAGGCCCTTAAAAAAAGGAGTGGGGGTAGCGGAAGCCACCGCAGGGCGAAGCCCGAGGAGGCTGGAGCGAGGGGGAGCCGCGTCAAAAAAGGCTTTTTATGGGGCAAAAGAACCTTGCTTTTCAAAACCCAGGCGCTCCCCCTTCTTAACTTGTTGACCGTGCTGTCCGGCTAGGTATTCCCGGGCCAGGGGGTCTTCGGGGGCCAGTTCCAGGACCGTGCGGAAAAACCCCGCGGCTTCATCGTCATTCCCCGATTTAAGGGCCAGCACCCCCAGGTTGGAGATAATCTTGATATTTTCAGGATCCGTCCGCAAGGCCCGCTCCAGTTCCTGCCGGGCGGCCCGGTAATCCCCCAGTTCCATGAGGCAGATGGCCAGCTCGTTCCGGGTGTCGCTGTTGTCCCCCCCCAGTTCCAGGGCTTTCCCAAAGGAGGCGGCCCCGTCCGCCCAGCGGCCCAGGCGCCGTAACGCCCAGCCAAGGAGAAACCAGCCGTTCCAGACATCGTAACGGCGCTCCAGGAAACGCTTGATCTTGAAGAGCCCCTCTTCTTCCTCCCCTTGGCGGATACAATCGTAGGCCGCCCGGAACTCCCCGTCATCCAAACCCCGGATCTCAATCTCCCGGACCAGGGCTTGGGCCTTTCCTTTTTTTTCCGGGTTATCCGCCAGGGGAATATAGGCGGAAAAACATTCCCGGGCCTTGGAAAAATCCCTGAGTTTCATAAAGAAAAAACCCGCGTTAAAAAGGCCGTTGGGATAGGGCGGGTTCAGGCTGAGGACCTTCCGATAGACCCCATGGGCCGCGGCGTTTTCCGCTTCCGCCTCATCGTCCCTGCCGGACCGGGCCAAGGCATCGGCACGGTTCTCTAAAATAAGGGCCCGGTTGAGGAGTACCTCCGGGGCATGGGGAAAAAGCCCGGTTAAGGCCGCCTGGATTTCCAGGGCCAGATCGTAGTCCCCGTTACCGGCCTTGAGAATCGCCGCCTCGGACAATTCCCGCAGGATATTGGGTTTGACGGAGAGGACAAACCGGCGGTAATAATCGGCGTCCTCATCATCGGGATCTTCTCCGATAACCCGGATCATACCCGAGAGGATCATCTCCCAGGAGAGTTTTTCCAAATCCAGGTCCGTTTCCCCGGGGGCCAATTCCACCGGGATGGGTATGGAAGGATCGATAACAAAGGTCCCCCCCGACTCAACCTGCCCCCGGAGGGATTCGGGAACCGATAAAAAAACGATACGGTCGGAACCGGCGGCCTTTCTCATGTCACTCCGGAAGCTAGTTTTTCCGGGACCTTAGCTTTTGGGGGATCCTCCGGGGGCCGGCCTTGATCCGGCGGCTGCCCGGGGTTGGGGTTTGGGGCCGGGGGTTTTGCTTCCGCGGCATTCCCCGCAGGGCGCCGGGCTTCGGGGTTTGGGGAATCTCCTCCCCGGTTGTCCACCCGGATCTGGCAAAGAAAATCATTGAGCCGTATCTTATACCCCATGGGCACCGTACTTTCATTAAAAAGCATAACCAGGGCGAGTAATTCCTTTCTGCCTTCCACGAGTTCCGCTCGGATAAATTTCCCCCGGATAAGATAACTCTCCCGGGGATCGTCAAAATCTATCCGCAGGGCCGCTTCCTTTTCTACCAGGAATTTAGCCACCCCCATCATGATGAATTTTGCCCCGGAAAAGGAAATATCCCGCAATATACAACGCCGGGGCACCCCTTGGATAAAGGTAGCGGTCTCCTTGGAAAGAAGCCGTAATTTACGGATGGAATCGGCGGTAAGGAGGACCCGTTCATCCCGGCGTTTAGTCGAATTGACGTTGGCGTCCAGCAGGCGTCCCATAATTTCGATAAGGTCATCCGGGGGGCGCTGGGTAAATTGAAGGGTAAATACGGCCATATCCTTGGAATCGCCGTAGGGGGCGTATCCCACCGACCGGGCGGCCACAAAAAAGGTAACCGGCGAATTGGAATCAGCATCTCTAAAACACAACCGCAGGCTGGCCGAATTATTGGCCTGCCTGAGCTTTTCAACGATGCCGGATTTGACATTTGCCACCACTTTGGCGCCTTGAAAAGAGGAAGAAAATACTACACACGGCCAAAAATCACCGATACACTTAAGATACACCTGTTGGGTAATCATCCCCGTTACCTGAATAATTTCTTTGGTAAAGGTTACGTCAATGGATTTGTACCGTTCATAATACTCAGTTATTTTTTGAGTGGTTAAAATTCCCATTTCCCTAATTATAAATGCTTTTTGGGTCTGCGTCAATTAAATGCGCGCTACGGAGGGAAGAAATTAGTGTACCCGTTTACGGGGAGCAATCTATACAACGCACATGAAACCCGAATCCGTAATTTCATCACCCTTGGGGAACGGCTCCGTGGATGAGGATTTTTTTGATCACCACCGGCTCCAGCGGCCTGTTCTCCCGGTCAGGGCCGGCGGTGGCAACCCCGGCAATAGCGTCCAGGGTTTCAAACCCCTCCCGCATTTTTCCAAAGGCGGCGTATTGACCGTCCAGTTTAGGGGCGTCTTGATGGACAACAAAAAACTGGGTCCCCGCGCTGTCAAAATCCGCATCCCGGGCCATGGAAATGGCGCCCCGCTCATGGGTTAGCCCCGTATCAAAGCCGTTCCGGGCAAATTCCCCCCTTAGGGTAAACGCCGAGGGGCAGCCGCAGGTATTATCCGCGGAGCCTCCCTGGATCACATAGCCCCGCACCACCCGGTGAAAGGTAAGGCCGTCGTAAAAACCCGATGCCGCAAGATCCATAAAATGCTTAACCGTCAGGGGCGCTTGCCGGATAAAAAGCTCGAAGGACATACGCCCCCCCGATTCCATGACGATCTCCGCCACCGGGTTCATACCGCCCCCTACTCTACATAGGCGCTTCTAAAATACAGATTCGCCAGGGGAGTCATGTAATAATCTTTTACATGGGGGGCCATCATAAATACGATGGACCGGTGGTACAGGGGAAGGATCGCCACATCATCCATGGCCATATCCTCCGCCTCCTGCATGATCGTAACCGCCTTGGCCGGATCAACCTCCATTTGGGCCGCCGCCACCAGGGCGTCATATTGGGCGTTGCTATAACTCGTAATATTGGTGGGGTTGTTGGAGGTCATGGTGGTTAAGAAGGTCATGGGGTGCAGGTAATCCCCGCCCCAGCCCATGGCGCCGATTTGATAGTCCATGCGCTGAACCGCATCGTAATAAACCGCCCATTCCTGGGTGGAAATTTCGGCGTTGATGTTGAGGTTCTTTTTCCACATCTGCTGCATAGCCTCCACGATACTCCGCACGGTACGGTCGGTGTAATAACTCAACTGTATCGTGGGGAATCCCTGGCCGTCGGGATACCCCGCTTCCGCGAGGAGCTTCCGGGCGCCTTCCACATCCGCGGCAGCGGACAACCCGTAATTGGGGCGGCCGTCCCTGAAATCCTTTCCGTCAAGAACATAACCGGGGGATACCAGGCCAAAAGCCGGGGTATCGGAGCTTTGCAGGACATTGCTGATAATGTCTTCCCGGTCAATGGCCATGGACAGCGCTTTGCGGACCCGGACATCGTCAAAGGGTTTCACCTTCCGGTTGATGAGGTAATAGGTGGTGGCAAAGGAGGGCACCGCCTGGAAGGCGTCGCTTTGGGATTTTAACCGGGCCGTCTCCGAGGCGGGGGGGAACCGCAGGCCGTCAATTTCGCCGGATTCCAGGGCGGTCAGGGCGGTGGCGGGCTCCAGGATGTACCGGAACACAATCTCCTCAAGCCGTACATTGGCGGCGTCCCAGTAGTATTCGTTTTTTACCGCCGTCACGCTTTCCCCCAATTTGATATCCGAAACCTTAAAGGCGCCGTTAGAAACAAAGGTATTCGCGGACAGGGTCCACCGCTCGGGATCCTGGTCTACCACGGCTTGTTTTACCGGGGAGAAGGTCCACATCCCCAGAATTCCCAGGAAGAAGGGGGTCGGCCCTTTTAACGTGAGGATCAGGGTAGTATCATCGGGGGCGCTGATCCCCACCTGGTCTTGGGAAGCGGCGCCGTTGTAATATTCCTCCGCCCCTTTGATAAAGTCGGTAAACATCACCGAATATTGGGCGGCAATTTTGGGATCCAATACCCTGAAATAGGAATACACGAAATCATGGGCCGTGAGGGGGCTGCCGTCGGACCACTTGAGGCCCTGCCGCAGCCGGAAGGTGTAGACCGTACCGTCGTCGCTGATGGTCCAGCTTTCGGCCAGGGCGGGGATGATATTATTGTCCTTATCATAGGTAATAAGCCCATCAAAGAGGTTGAAGAGGAACGGGGCGGCAAAGGAATTGTTGGTAATCCCCGGATCAAGCCCGTCCGGTACGTTTTGCAGGGCAAAGACGATTTTCTGATCTTTTTCCCGGCCTTGATCGGCGGAACCGGTCCCGGCGGTCCGGCCGCCGCAGGCGCTGAAGATGAAAGACAGGAGAAAGAACCCCGTAATCCACATAACTGCTTTTTTCATACATTTTCCTCCTTAAAATTTAAAAGAAAAACCGGCTTGTCTGCTTTTCAGCGCAACCGCTTTTTCCCCGGCAGGTTTTAAAACTGACGTTATCTCTAGTTATTGCAAATTTTCGCCCTATGATCAACGCTCCATGAGATGACAGGCCGTAAAATGACCGGCCCCCCAATCCTTCAGGGGCGGCTCCTCCGCTTTGCAGATCCCCTGGGCGTATCCGCACCGGGTATGAAACCGGCAGCCCGGCGGGGGGGATATGGGGCTGGGGATGTCCCCTTCGATGGGGATGCTCTTTTTCATCCGGGCCTGGGCAGGGCTTGACGCCGGGGCGGATCGGATAAGCCCCTGGGTATAGGGGTGCCGGGGGTTTTTGTACAGCTCATCACAGGCCGCCAATTCCACGAGCTTTCCCAAATACATCACCCCCACATCGTCGGAGACATACCGCACCATGGAAAGGTCATGGGCGATAAACAGGTAGGTCAGGCCCAATTCCTCCTGAAAGTTTTTCAGCATATTTACCACCTGGGCCTGGATGGAAACATCCAGGGCGGAAATCGGTTCGTCGCAGATGATGAGTTCCGGATGCAGGATAAGGGAACGGGCAATGCCTATCCGCTGCCGCTGGCCCCCGGAAAACTCGTGGGCGTAGCGGTTCGCGTGAGCCCGTTCCAGGCCGACCTTGGCGAGCATCTCAAAAACCCGATCCCCCTGTTCCTGGGGCGTACCGATCCGGTGGGCCCGCAGGGGTTCGGCGATAATATCCTTGACCGTCATCCGGGCGTTCAAGGACGCGAAGGGATCCTGGAAGATCATCTGAATTTTTTTGCGGATCGGTTTTAGCCGCCTTTGGGACAGGGACGCGATGTTCTGACCGTCCAGGTATATGCCCCCCGAAGTGGGAGGGTAGATGCGGATGATGGTTCTGGCCAGGGTGGATTTACCGCAGCCCGATTCCCCCACCAGCCCCAGGGTAAGGCCCCGGTTTATCCCGAGGCTGATGCCGTCCACCGCGTGAACCATCCGTTTCCCCCCGCCTTTGACCGGGAAATGTTTAACCAGGTTTTCAACCTTCAGGATAGGCGCTTCCACGGATCACTCCGTACCATACGGCGCAGACGGACCTGCCGGGACAAAGGGGTTATCCGCCGGCGATTTCGGCGCCTCCGGATCGTGGAGCCAGCAGCGGGACCGGTGTTTCGTACCAAGGGTATAAAATCCGGGAACCTTTTTCAAACAGATCCGCCGGACATAGGCGCAGCGGGGCGAGAAGGGACAGCCGTCGGGGACATGGCTCATATCCGGCGGCGATCCGGGGATGGGCTTGAGCTTTTGGGATTTATCCATCTCCAAGTGGGGCATGGAATTGAGCAGCCCCAGGGTATAGGGATGGGCGGGACGGCTAAAGAGATCCTCCGCCCCGGCTTCCTCCAAGATCATTCCCCCGTACATGACGATGATCCGGGAACAGAGTTCGGCTACCACCCCCAGATCATGGGTGATAAAGATGATGGACATTCCCATTTCAGCCTGGATGTTTTTCAAAAGATTGAGGATCTGGTTCTGAATGGTAACATCCAGGGCCGTGGTGGGTTCGTCGGCGATCATAATTTCCGGTTTGCAGGCCAGGGCCATGGCGATCATGACCCGCTGGCGCATCCCCCCGGAAAATTCGTGGGGATAGGCGCGGTACCGTTTTTCCGGTTCGGGAATCTTCACCTCCGCTAAAAGACCCATGACTTCCCGGTAGAGCTCGTCCCGGCGGATCCGCCGGTGGGCGGCAATCATCTCCCCTATCTGGCGCCCCACCGGAACCAGGGGGTTGAGCGAAGACATGGGGTCCTGGAAGATCATGGAAATACCCTTGCCCCGGATGTTCCTGAGGGCCGGTTTGAGCAATTTCACCATATCCTGGTCATGGAACAACACCTGTCCTTCGGTTTTTACCCGCCCTTCCAGGAGCCGCAGTATAGAAAGGGCGGTAACGCTTTTGCCGCTCCCGGATTCCCCCACTATCCCCAGGGTTTCCCCCTTTTCCAGGGAAAACCCCACCCCCCGGACCGCCCGGATCTCCCCGTCCTGGGTAAAAAAGGACGTTTTCAGGTCCCGTACTTCCAATACCGGCATCATGCCTCCTTTTTTAAATCCAGGGCGTCCCGAAGGCCGTCCCCGACAAAATTAAAGGCGAACATGGCGATACAAATCGCCGCCGAAGGGATAAACAGTTGATAGGCGGATATTCTGAAGGTTTCAATGGCGTCGTTACACATGGTTCCCCAGCTTGCCATGGGGGCCGAAACCCCCAGGCCGATAAAACTCATAAAGGCCTCTACAAAGATAGCCGTGGGGATAAGCATGGTAGCGGTTACAATAATAGGCCCAATGGCATTGGGAATCAAGTGCCGGGTGAGGATGTCCCCCAGGGAGGCGCCGATGGTCCGGGCGGCCAGGATAAATTCCTGCTCCTTGAGGGCGAGGATCTGTCCCCGGACGATCCGGGCCATATTAACCCAATAAACCGAACTGAGGGCGATGATGATGCTCAAAAAACCCGAATTGAGGAACACCATGATCAGGATCACGTAGAGGGTCAGGGGAATAGTGCTGATAATATCCACAATCCGCATCATGATCAGGTCCAGGTACCCGCCGAAAAGACCGGATATCCCCCCAAAGAGGATCCCGATGACCAGGTTTACAAAGGCGGCGATAAAGGCCACCACCAGGGATATCCGGGCGCCGTACATCAACCGGGTAAGGAGGTCCCGCCCCAAATTATCGGTCCCCAAAAGGTAGGTCGTGTTCCAGAAAAACCGCGGCCGCGCTATGACCGCCCCCTGTCCGTCCACCAGGGCGGGGGGCCTTTGGGCGTAATCTATCCCCAAGAGGATCCCGTCAACCTCAAAATCGATCCGTTTTTTTTGCCCGTCGTCTTTTTGGGCCTTTATATTGGCGATAAGGTTTCCCTCCCCGCCGGCCTCGATGAGTTTTAAGTTTTGGGAAATATAGAAATAACGTCCCCCGTACTCCTGGGCCGTAAAAAAGGGGGGGATATTAACAAAGGCCAGGTCCTGGTCGGAATACCGGTGGGAGGTAAAAAAGGGGCCGGCCAGGGCAAAAACAATCAAAAGCAGGATGAGGACGAGTCCCAGGATCGCCGTGGGCCGGCGCCAAAAACGGAACCACACATCCTGGGCAAACGTTCTGGCCGGTTTGTAGAGGGTCTCCATATCCCGCGGGGTATGCTCCGGCCGTTCCCACAGTTCCCGATCAATAGCCAATGCCGCCCCCCTATTCCAATGTAATCCGGGGGTCCACCATCACATAAAAAATATCCACCACAAGGGTCATAATGACCAGGAACGCGGCGTAAAAGATGGTAACCCCCATGATGGTGGTGTAATCCCGGTTTGATATGCTGGTAACAAAATGGATGCCCAAGCCGGGGAGGGCGAATATTTTTTCGATAACAAAGGAACCGGTAAGGAAGGCGGCCACGGTGGGGCCGATGATGGTGATCACCGGGATAATGGCGTTCCGCAGGGCGTGGAACAGGAGTACCTGGTATTCGGGGAGCCCCTTGGCCCGGGCGGTACGAATATAATCCTGACCCATCACTTCCAGCAGGCTGCTGCGGATAAGCCGGGTAATAAAGGACAGGGAATATCCCCCCAGGGCAATCACCGGCAGGATATACCCCTTCCAGGAGGAAAGCCCGAAGGTGGGGAGCAGGTTCAACTTAAAGGAAAAAAGATAGATAAGCAGGGTGGCGATAACAAAGGAGGGGATGGTAACCCCCAGGGTCGCCAAGACCATGATCGCCATATCCTGCCATTTTCCGTTGTGGAGGGCGGCAAAAACCCCCAGGGGCAGGGAGAGGAGGATCACAAAGATAATGGTCAGCAGGCCCACCCGGGCCGACACGGGAAAGCCGCTCTCGATGAATTCGTTCACCCGGTGTCCGGCGTACTTAAAGGAGGGGCCTAAATCCAGCCTCGCCAGGCCCCGGAGATAGTCAAAAAACTGCCGGGGCAGGGGATCGTTGAGGTGGTATTTTTCATTTAACGCCTGTTCCACCGCCTCCGGGAGCCGGCGATCCCGGGTAAAGGGCCCCCCGGGGATGGCGTGCATCAGCATAAAGGTCAGGAGAATGACAAAGAACAAGGTCCCAAACATAAGGAGGATTCGTTTAAGAATATAACGGACCATGGATACCTCTCTGTACCGGTTTAGGGGGAAGTAAGCA
>JAITKD010000228.1 GCA_031278575.1 Spirochaetaceae bacterium
TTACTTTGCGGACAGACCTTGCATTTGCTCCCGTTTTGTACCAAAACGGTACGCAAAATGCCTATTTTAAGGTTGTCTGTCCATAATGTGTCTACATTATGGACAGACTCTATTTATAAACCATCTTAGTAAAGTATATCAATAGAAGCTATTCCAAAAACTGAAGTTTTGGGATAGCCTCATCTATACTGTTTTCCGACAAGGCGATCCGCGTCTGTCCGGTGAGGCACAGGGCTTTACCCTGGATGGATCGAAATGAAGCGCCTTGCGGGGGGCTATTTATCGGTCCTGGAGGACAGTTCAAAAGACCGGATGTACTGATTCGTAATTTTTTAACTTACAAATGAAAGATTTTTCTTGACTTTTTTTATATATTCAGTATTTTTTAAGTAGAGAAGGAAATCAAAGCCTTCATGCCGGCGGCGCTGCTAAAAATACACGAGAAGGGAGAACTCATGACGGAGAGACACAATCGATTATTGGAGATCCTGGCGGCTAATCAGCGGATAGAGGTAACCGCTTTGGCGGATTTACTGATGGTATCCCAGGTTACGGTACGTAAGGATCTGGATCATCTTGAAGCTCGGGGGCTTTTACGCCGCGAGCATGGTTATGCGCTTTTTGGTTCCATTGATGATGTGGGAAAGCGGATGGCTTTACACTATGAAATAAAACGGCGGATCGCCCGGGAAGCGGCGGTTCTGGTAGAGGAGGGTGAGACCGTGATGATCGAATCCGGGTCTTGCTGCGCCCTGTTGGCGGAAGAACTGGCTAATACCCGGAAGGAGGTAACCATCGTTACCAATTCGGCTTTTATCGCCAACCATACCCGCCACGCCCCCTACAGCCGGGTGATCCTCCTGGGAGGGGAATACCAACCGACCGCCCAGGTACTGGTCGGGTCCATCACCCGGCGTTCGGCGGAGGTTTTTTTCTCCGACAAGCTTTTTATCGGCGTCGATGGATTTACCCCCAAATACGGTTTCACCGGGAAGGATCATCTGCGGGCGCAAACCGTCCGGGACCTGGTGGAACAGGCCCAGCAGGTAATCGTCCTCACCGAATCGGACAAGTTTTTTCACCAGGGCGCCGAAGGACTGATACGGACCGAGGAGGTGGAAATGGTCTTTACCGATGACAAAATCCCTCCGGACATAGAAGCCTATCTGATCCAACGAAACGTCGATGTCCGCAAGGTAAAATCATGATAGCCCGATCCCGCAAACAGGCCGGGGCTGCCCCTAACGCGGCCTCCGCTTCCCCGGTATTGGTTTGTTAAGAAACAACATTTCTTTTTTTTGAAAGATTTCTATTTACAAACGAAATATTTTATAGTATATTTAAAAAAGTTAACCGCCTTAGTTTCAATAATCCCACGGACGGAAATTTGGTTCAGGCTGAATGGGAAATAGGGGGTGGATGTGAACACCTATGTTATGGGGATTGATGTTGGGGGAACCAAAATTGCCTGCGGCCTTTTTGACGAAGAGAAAAATCTTATTGCCCGGCGCCGTTGTCCCTCGGACCCCGCCCTGCCGCCGGAAGCCTTTTTTGACGGCCTTGTCCGGGAGATCCGTACCCTGCTGGAGGAACAATCCCTGGGTTTGGACAAGCTCCGGGGGATCGGCCTGGGAATGCCCTCGTTTATCCGCTTTGAACAAGGCTATATCGTAAAAACCAGCAACCTGGTCAACATCCGGGATTTTCCCGCCAAAACCTATCTGATGGAAAAACTCCCCGGGGTCCCGGTTATTTTGGATAATGACGCCCATGTGGCGGCCCTGGCCGAAAACCGTTTCGGCGCGGGCAGGGGCTTTAAGAATATGCTTTATTGCCCGATCAGTACCGGCATTGCCACGGGGATCATCATCAACGGCAAAGTTTTCCGGGGAACCTACGGTTGGGCCGGGGAAACCGGACACATGATCGCCACCCCCGGGGAGGGGCTGGTCTGCGGCTGCGGTAACCAGGGATGTTTTATGTCCTGGTGTTCGGGTTCCATGATCATTAAACACATCCGGAACTGGATAGCCCAGGGAGAAAAAACCCTGATGACCGGCCTTGCCGGCGGTACGGCCCATATTGATTGCCTCCATCTGGAAGCGGCCTATGACCGGGGCGATCCCCTGGCGGCGCGGGCCCTGGATCAGATGGCCCGGTATATGGGGCTGTGGTTTTTCAACCTCTATGTAACCTTCAACATCGACTGTTTTGTCCTGGGCGGGGGCCTCCTTAACATGGGGGACAGGCTTCTCGGCCCGGTCAGGAGGATCTTTGACTCATACAACCGGAATGATATGCCGGTTTATTTTAAGCCCGCCGAACTTGCGGATCGATTCGGGATGATCGGGGCGGCGGAGCTGATTTTTGAGGAATACGGGAGTTTAGTATGAATTATTTTGGCGAACTCACCCCCCGGATGCACGAATTCCGGGAAGAGTTGCTTACGGTAAAGCCCTTTGTCTGCACCGAACGGGCAAAGATCACCACCGAAACCTATCGGGCGAATATGGACCAGCCCCTGGCCCTGCGCCGGGCGTTGATGTACCAAAACGTCCTGGCGGAGATGAGCGTTTTTATCGAACCCCAGACCCTGCTGGCGGGGAATCAGGCTTCGGGGAACCGGTCCGCGCCGATCTTCCCCGAATATGCTATGGACTGGGTCATGGCGGAACTGGACGAGTTTGACCAACGGGACGGGGACCGGTTTTACATTACCGAAGAAAACAAACAGATCCTCCGGGAAATCGCCCCCTTCTGGGAGCATAACACCGTCAAGGACCGGGGCCTGGCCGCCATGCCCGCCTCCGCCAGGGTCTTCTACGACCTGGGGATCATCAAGGCCGAGGGGAACATCACCTCCGGCGACGCCCATGTGGCGGTAAATTACCGCCGGATGCTGCAAAAGGGGCTTAAAGAATTCAAGGAACGGGCGGAAGAAAAACTGAAAAGCCTGGACCTCACCGATTACCGAAATCTGGCCAAGTCCTATTTTTACCGGGCGGTGATCATCGTGGCGGACGCCACCCGGGCCTTTGCCCGGCGTTACGCGGATCTGGCCCGCCGCACGGCCCAGGGGGAACACGATCCCCGGCGGAAGGCGGAACTTTTGGAGATGGGCCGGATCCTGGACAAGGTACCCTACGAAGGGGCGGACACCTTTTACGAGGCGGTCCAGGCCCTGTGGCTCGTCCACCTCTGTTTACAAATAGAAAGCAACGGCCATTCCCTTTCCTACGGCCGGATGGATCAGTACCTCTACCCCTATTACGAACGGGACCTGGCCGCGGGCCGGATCACCGAAGGCGGGGCCGGCGAACTCCTCACCAACCTCTGGCTCAAGACCTTCACCATCAATAAGATCCGCAGTTGGTCCCATACCCGGTTTTCCGCGGGAAGCCCCCTCTACCAAAACGTAACCGTGGGGGGCCAGACCGTGGAGGGGAAGGACGCGGTGAACCCCCTCACCTACCTCATCCTCCGCAGCGTGGCCCAGACCCGGCTCCCCCAGCCGAACCTGACCGTCCGCTACCACAAGGGCCTGGACAACCGGTTTATGGCGGAGTGTATCGAAGTGGTACGCCTGGGTTTCGGGATGCCCGCCTTCAACAGCGACGAGGCGATCATCCCCTCCTTTATCAGCAAGGGGGTAAAGCCCGAGGACGCCTACGACTACAGCGCCATCGGCTGTGTGGAAGTGGCGGTCCCCGGCAAGTGGGGGTACCGCTGTACCGGGATGAGTTTCCTCAACTTCCCCAAATCCCTCCTCATCGCCCTGAACGACGGGGTGGACCCCGCTTCGGGAACCCGGCTCTGTCAGGGGGCCGGCCACTTCCGGGACATGAGCTCCTTTGACGAGGTGATGGCCGCCTGGGACCGGATCATCCGGGAATTCACCCGCCAATGCGTGATCATCGATTCCGTGGCGGATACGGCGCTGGAACGGGACACCGCGGACATCCTCTGTTCCGCCCTGTGCGACGACTGCCTGGAACGGGGGCTCAACCTCAAAGAGGGGGGGGCGGTCTACGATTTTATCAGCGATCTCCAGGTGGGGATCGCGAACCTGGCGGACTCCCTGGCGGCGATCAAAAAAACCGTTTTTGAGGAAAAAACCCTGACCCCGGCCCAGGTCTGGGCGGCCCTGGAGGCCAATTTTGAGGGGCCGGAGAACCTCCGGGTTCAACAGATCCTCCTTTCGGCCCCCAAATACGGCAATGACGATGACTATGTGGATTCCCTCATCCGGGAGGCCTACGACGTGTATATCGACGAGATGAAGAAGTACCGCAATACCCGGTACGGCCGGGGCCCCATCGGGGGGATCTACTACGCGGGAACCTCCTCCATTTCCGCCAACGTCCCCCAGGGGGCGGGGACCGGGGCCACCCCGGACGGCCGCAAAGCCGGGGAACCCCTGGCCGAAGGCTGCTCCCCCTCCCACGGCATGGACCGCCGGGGCCCCACCGCGGTGTTTAAGACCGTGTCCAAGCTCCCCACCGGGGAGATCACCGGCGGGGTCCTCCTCAACCAGAAACTTACCCCCCAGATGCTGGAAAAGGAAGCGGACCGGTTCAAACTCATCTCCCTGCTCAGGGCCTTTTTTAACCGGCTGATGGGCTTCCACGTCCAGTTTAACGTGGTCTCCCGGGAAACCCTCCGGGACGCCCAGGCCCGCCCCGAGGCCCACCGGGACCTCATCGTCCGGGTGGCGGGGTACAGCGCCTTCTTCAATGTCCTCTCCCGGGAAACCCAGGACGACATTATCGAGCGGACCGAACAG
>JAITKD010000073.1 GCA_031278575.1 Spirochaetaceae bacterium
CGGACATCCGGTTCGACGCGGTTAATTGCTCATTTCCACGCGTTTATCCTCCGCCCTTACTATTCCCCTTTTTTATTTTTCTTTTTACCGTAGATAGTTCCGTTACGGCCTTAGCCAGATCTTCGTCATGGGAAAGATCCGAAACCGGCGCGGGGAGCCGGTAGGTCCAGTTGAAGTCGTTGGTAGTGCCCGGCACGTTGATCCGTTCCGAACCGGGGTCCGGGGCGTACCATTTGGGGGAAAGGTGGAGCAGGTCCTGGATTTGGAAAACCCTGAACCGGGAAGCCGCCGCCGCGGCCTTGTGGAGGATGATCTTGGCCGTGCCGGGGTTGTAGATCTTCGGCAGGGAGGGATAACCGATAAAACCGCAGAAATGTTGCTGATCCACCTCCCGGTCCCACCATTCCCGCAGGGTGGAACTGTCGTGGACCGAGGGGGTACATACGCTCAACTCGGGATAGTCCTCCAGGGGGATGTAGGGCTGGCCCTCGGCGTCCCAGTCCCGGAACCAGCGGATCACCCGGAGGCCCAGGATTTTCAGCTTGGTCAGCACCCGGGGCACACAGGCGGGGACGGCCCCCAGGTCTTCGGCGCAGGGGAGCATGGAGGACGAGGAGGTCAGGACCGATAAGAGCTTCTTGCCCTGCTGTTCCCAGATCTCCTCCGAGGCAAGACGCCGTTTTTCCAGCAGATCCTCCAGGCAACGGCGTTCTTCCCCGGAGAGGGACGCATAGGCCCGGGAATCCCGGTAGAACCACACCGGCGCGAAAAGGCCCGGTTCATACTCCAGAAAAATCCGGTTGCGCCAGGCCCGGAGCAGATACGAGCGGGCCGCGGGGTGGATTTCCCGGGCCTCAATATCCTTTTCCCCCCGGATCGCGTCCTTGAAAAGCCAAAGCTCCTCATCCCCGATCCGGTCCAGGACCGAAAACACCTCTTCCGCCGCCGCGGCGGTGAGGGCGGGATTCTGATTTCCCCATTCGTCCCTGATATCCTGCAGGGCGTCCCACACCTCCCCGGTGGGGACATGGGGCCGGGATACCCAGCGGATCCGGGGGCCGTCAAAGCCCAGGGCCGCTAAATCCGCCGCGGTAACCGGCGCCGCGGGGATGTAGCGCCCCAGGGTGGAGGAATTATCCCGGCCGGGGGCGGCCCAGATCCGGAAAAAACCCAGCACATGATCGATGCGGTATGCCTGGTAATATTTTTCCGCCGCCTTGAGCCGCTGCCGCCACCAAACATAGTCGTCCTTGGCCTGGGCTTCCCAATCGTAGATGGGGAAGCCCCAGTTCTGGCCGTCGGGGCTGTACATATCCGGGGGCGCCCCGGCGGAAAGGTCCCGGCGGAAATAACCGGGATGGGCCCAGACATCGCAGGAATCCTCGTTCATCAGGATGGGAATGTCCCCCTTGAGGAGGATCCCCGCCTTCGCCACCGCCGCCGCGGCCCGGCTAAACTGGTCGTCCAGGGCCTCCTGGAGCCAGGCCCAGAAAAGATGCTCCCCCCGCAGCTTTTTGTCCTCCCAGAGGGCCTCCACATCCTGTGCCGTTACGGTACGGTGGGATTCCCATTCCTTCCAGCTTTTTTCGTGGTTTTTTTCTTTTAGCCGCCGGTATACGGCGTATTCCTTGACCCAGGGGTTTTTATCGATCCACTTTCCCAGGGAGCCCTTGGGTCCCGCCCGGTCCCCTATCTCCGCCGTATGGGCGGCGTATAGCTTTTTGAGGAGTTCCATCTTGGCCCGGAGGATATCGTTATAGGGAAACCGCTCTTTGGCGCCGAACCGCCCGCCGATTTCTTCAAGCTCCCCGGCGTATGACGCCGCCTCCGGGAGATCCCCGATCCGCAGGTAGAGGGGATGCAGGCCGAAGGCCGTCAGGGCGCTGTAGGGGGAACTTTCATAGCCCGTATCGTTTACCGGCAGGAGCTGGATCAGCCCCACCCCCAGCTTGACGCACCATTGGGCAAATTCCGCCAGATCCAAGAATTCCCCCACCCCCAGGCTTTGTTTCCCCCGGAGAGCCCCTACCGGAACGACCGTTCCGATTAACCGCTGATTCCCTTGGGTATTAACCATAATAATCCTTCCCGCTCCTAAAGCCTGTTCCATCGAACCAAAGGTTCGCAACCCAAGGTTCGCAACCGGCTTATTATCCTAACTGTAATTATAGTACGAAACGGAAAAAGGGCAACTAAATTTTTTCCAAACCGACCGGATTTTGGAACGGCCCTCAAATAGCAGGCTGAACTTTTGATTTGGCGGCAGGGGTGTCCGCCGGCCGCCCCGCGCAAGGGATAGAAGCGGAAATCCCGCAGGGCCGGGGGTCAGACCCCCGGCACGAGGAATTGGAGCGAATAGCCCGGTCGCCAGAGGAAACGAAGTTTCCTCTGGCGATGCGCCCAATATGAATCCGGTATCCGGCCTATTCCGGTTTGAGCCCCGGGACATCCCATTTGGAGGGGAGTTTTACCGGCATACCGTTGGAATCGACAAAAGCCCAGGTAACCTTTGCTTTAACAAGAAGATCATCCCCCCGCGTTATCTCCTGGGCGATGATCCCGCTGACCGCCCCTTTTTTGACGGGCCAGGAACGGATCGTTACGCGGTCGTCGGCGACGGCGGGTTTTTTATAATCAATTTCGACCCGGGCAACATAGACCCCGTAACCTGCTTTAATCATGGCGGGGTAATCAAAATTTATATCCTTAAGGAATTCGTAACGGGCAACTTCCAGATAGTTAAGGTAAACGGCGTTGTTGACATGACCGTAACTGTCACATTCGTAGGTTCTGACCATTAAAGAACATTCACTAATCATGCTATTTAGTGTATAATAGAAGAAGGATCTTTTCAACGGAGAAAACCATGTTTCGATATTGTCCATCCTGCGCTTCCCCAAACATACGGTTTGAGCGGAACCGGGTGTTCCGGTGTCCTGACTGCGGATTTACCTATTACCATAACACCGCCGCGGCCACGGGCGGTATCATATCCGTCGATAAAACCGTTATGTTTTTGGTACGGGCCAAGGAACCGGCCCGGGGTAAATTGGATCTGCCCGGCGGTTTTGTGGATCCCGGGGAAGGGGCCCTGGAAGGGCTGCGCCGGGAATGCCGGGAGGAAATAGGCTGGGAACCGGCGGGGGATTTTGTCCTTTTTGCCTCCTTCCCCAATACCTATCCCTACAAAAACATCACCTATAATACCTGTGATCTTTTTTTTACCGTTACGGCCCCCGGCCTGCGGCGGGAAGATCTGCGGCCGGCCGCCGATGAGATAGGGGAAATCCGTTTTATAGAACCCGGCCTGGTTGATTTTGACGAATTGGCCTTTGAGTCCACCCGCCGGGCGGTTAAGGCCTTTTTGGAATACGGGAACCTCCGGAAGTTCCGCGGAGAAAATCGCTCATAACGAATTACGAAAATACAATTTTCTTATGACAAAAAAATGTTTCTATGATAGGATGTCTTTGGAGGATTTATGGCCCATTGTGTAGTAGCCGAAGCGGAGTCGATATTGGACAAAGAATTCCCGGTTTTGGATAAGGGATTTATCCGGCTGGTGGATTATTTGGGGGGGGATGCCCGGATCGTGCAGGCCGCCCGGGTGTCCTACGGAGAGGGGACCAAAAGTTACCGGGAAGACGCGGGGCTTATCGATTACCTCCTGCGGCACCGCCATACCAGCCCCTTTGAACAGGTGGTGCTGACCTTTCATATCAAACTCCCCATATTTGTGGCCCGCCAGTGGGTCCGCCACCGTACCGCCCGGCTGAACGAAATATCCGGCCGTTATTCGGTGATGAAGGACGATTTTTACGTGCCCGCCCCGGAGGATATAGCCTGCCAGAGCGGGGATAACAAACAGGGCCGTTCCGATGCGCCCCCGGATCCCGCGGCGGCCGAAGCGATCCGGACGGCCCTTGCGGCAGGGCAAAAACAGGCCTATGGGGACTATACGGAGCTTATCGGCCAAAATCTGGCCCGGGAACTGGCCCGGATCAACCTGCCCCTCTCGTTATACACCGAAATATACTGGCAGATCGACCTGCATAACCTCTTCCATTTTCTGGAACTCAGGCTGGAGGCCCACGCCCAAAAGGAAATCCGCCTCTATGCGGAGGTCCTCCTGGACATAACCCGAAAGGTGGCCCCCCTCTGCTGCACATCCTTTGAGCGGCATATCCGGGGGGGGGTGTCTTTTTCCCGCGAGGAATACGCCGAACTCCGCCGC
>JAITKD010000108.1 GCA_031278575.1 Spirochaetaceae bacterium
ATATAGTGAATCCAGGAGCGCATATATGGGAACAGAACCGGTTAATGGGGAACCGAAAAGCGCGGGGCAGATCCTCGCGGAAAAACTCACCTTTGACCTTAAAAATTGCTGGGATACGGCGGATCCTGAGGAGCTTCCCAAGATCCGGGAATTTGCCGAAGGGTACAAGACCTTTTTGGACCGGGGTAAAACCGAACGGGAGTTCGTGAACCAATGCCTGGACATATTACACCGGGAGGGGTTTGTCGCTATTGAAACCCTGCTGGAAAGGGAGGGGAAATTATCCCCCGGGGCGAAGGTATACCAGAACATCCGGGGGAAGTCCCTGGTATTTGCGGTAATCGGCCGCAGGCCCCTGGGGGAAGGGCTTAATATGGTGGGGGCCCATGTGGATTCGCCCCGGATCGATCTAAAAACCAACCCCCTCTACGAAGATTCGGGGCTCGCCCTGTTTGACTCCCATTATTACGGGGGCATTAAACATTATCAATGGACCGCCATTCCCCTGGCCATGCACGGCACGGTGATCGACAAGGGGGGGAAAAAGTCCGCTATCTGTATCGGCGAGGACGAAGGGGATCCGGTTTTTACGATCACCGATCTCCTCCCCCACCTGGCCCGGGATCAGATGCAAAAAAAGGCCGCTGAATTTTTCGGCGGGGAGGACCTTAATATCCTGGCGGGCTCCGAGCCCTATAAGGACGATAAGGCCAAAGACCGGGTTAAACTTAAACTCCTCAGCCTGCTCCACGAAAAGTACGGCCTCGTGGAGGAGGATTTTGCCGGGGCGGAATTCGAGTTTGTCCCCGCGTATAAGGCCCGGGATGTCGGCCTGGACCGGAGCATGATAGGGGGGTACGGCCACGACGACCGGTGCTGCGCCTATCCGGCCTTTCACGGGGTCCTGCATTTTGCCGCGGCCCCGGAGATCCCGGAAAAAACCGTCCTCTGCCTGCTTACGGATAAAGAAGAAATCGGTTCCGTGGGGAATACCGGCGCCCAGTCCCGGATTTTTGAAAATTTCGCCGCCTACCTCTGTTCCAAAACCATGGATCGTTATTCTGAAATTGAACTCCGCCGGTGCCTGGGGAATTCTTCCATGCTTTCCGCGGATGTTAACGCGGCCTATGATCCCAATTTTGATTCGGTCTATGACAAAAAAACCGCTTCTTACTTCGGTAAGGGGATTGTGTTAAGCAAATACACCGGCCGGGGCGGAAAATTCGGCGGCAGCGAGGCCAACGCCGAGTTCTGTCAAAAGGTACAGGGGATCTTTAACAAAAACCATATCCGCTGGCAGTTCGGCGATCTGGGCAAGGTGGATCAGGGCGGCGGCGGGACCATCGCCCTGTTTGTCGCCCAGTTGGGGGTGGAGGTTTTGGACTGCGGCGTCCCGGTCCTTTCCATGCATTCCCCCTTTGAGGTGATAAGCAAAATAGACCTCTATACCACCTACCGGGGGTATATCGCCTTCCTCCGGGAAGCCTGACACGGTCAATACGCCAAGAAGGGGGAGCGCCTGGGTTCCGAAAAACACGGTTCTTTTGCCCCCTAAAAAGCCGTTTCTGACGCGGCTCCCCCGCGCTCCAGCCTCCTCGGGCTCCGCCCTGCGGTGGCTTCCGCTGCCCCCACTCCTTTCTCACGGGCCTAATCCGTAACCGGTTGGCCGGGGGAAGCCCGCGGGGGGATCTCCGGCGTCCCGGCGCGGTATCTTGCGCGGCGGGACCGCCCGGAGCTTACGGTCCGCCTGCCTAGGGCGTATTCCCGCTGATGGTTCCCCCGGTTTGGATGAATACCCCGCCATACGGGGACACGGAGACGGCGCCGTCGACCGCGCTGGTGTTGCCGCTGATGGTCCCGCCGGAGAAGAAAAATTGGCCGTAGCCCGTTACACGCACCCCCCCTCCTTCCTGGGTTGAGGAGTTATTAAGGATTTCCCCGCCGGTCATGGTGAACAGCGCCTCCCCGTTTACGCATACCCCGCCGCCCTTGGCCGTTTTAGCCCCGCCGTTTTCGCGGATGGTCCCGCCGGACAGGGTAAAGGAGGTATAATCACTAACATAGACTCCGCCCCCATCTCCCGGGGTGTTACTATAATCGGTATTGGTATTGTGGTGTATGATGCCCCCGGTCATGGTCATGCTGCCCTTGTACACCATAACGCCGCCGCCGGCCTGGCCCGTGTTGCCTGAGATTTCTCCCCCGGCCATGACAAACTCCCCCGCGGACTCTGAACCGGCGGTGCCGACCAGCACCCCGCCGCCCCACACGGTGTATCCCCCGGTAAGGGTCAGGTTTTCGCCCAGGGTTACCTTATTGTTCCCGATATAGAGCACCCGGCCTTCATTGTTGCTGTTCCGGTTGGCGTTTAAGACCCCCTTCTGAACGGGGTCCCCCTTCAGGATAACGGGGGGGTAGTTCCCGGCCCCGGAAACATCAACCATGGACATATTGTTACCGAAAGAACCGGAAGCGGTTATCGTCCCGCTCACCACAATGACGGCGCTTTCACCGGCCGGCCACTTTCCGCCCTTGTAGGCCGTTTTTATACGGCTCAGCGCCGCCTGTACCGAGGCCAGGGGTTTTGCGGGATCCGTCCCGCTGTTGGCTTCGGCTCCGTTTGCGGAAACATACCAAGCCGGAGTTGACGGCGGCGGCGGGGGGGACGGCGTTCCCGTACCCGGGGTTGACGGCGCCGGATTGCCCGGAACCGACGGCGTTCCCGTACCCGGGGTCGAAAGCGCCGGATCGCCCGGAGCCGACGGCGTTCCCGTACCCGGGGTCGAAAGCGCCGGATCGCCCGGAGCCGACGGGTCTACCGGAACAGAGTTCTGGACATCGTCCCCCGTGTCTTTTTCTCTTATATCCGAAAGAAATATCCGGTCGCATCCCGCCACAAAAAAACAACAAAAAACCAAGGGGAAAAATAGAATTTTAGAAACCAATTAACAAAAACCTCTCTATACCGTTAATATTTTGAAATTAAGGCGGGTCCAAAACTGAAATTTTGGGAAAACCTCACCTGTTTTAATATACTAAAGCGATTTCAAGAAGTCAAATTTTTAACTTCAATTCGGAATATAAAAACCCCCGCCGGAAAGCCCTGGCGCAGGAGAAAGGTGGTCCACCCCGCCGGGTTCGGTCATGGTGTACAGCGGGGGGAGTTTTGGTATTTTTGGGTTTCTTGAGTTCATTCACCCGTATGCCACACTTTCCGCCGACATCAGGCTGCAGCTTGACGGGATCCTCTCCCTGGTTTGATACCCTATGCACTATTTCATATTCCGAAGTGAAGATATGTAATTACATCTTGACAAATTTCTTTATGATCCGTATTATATGGTGGTCTTTTTATGAACTAATTAGAGTCTGTCCATAATGTAGACACATTATGGACAGACAACCTTAAAATAGGCATTTTGCGTACCGTTTTGGTACAAAACGGGAGCAAATGCAAGGTCTGTCCGCAAAGTAAC
>JAITKD010000153.1 GCA_031278575.1 Spirochaetaceae bacterium
CCGTTCCCCTATAACTGCAGCCGTTCCGCGTGATGATAGGCTTCGGCCCGCAGGGCTTTGACGGATTCGTCCGCCAGGTAGTCGTCGAAGGGCATCATCCGGTCGATAAGGCCGGCGGGGGTTATTTCGATGATCCGGTTGGCTATGGAGTTGACGAATTCGTGGTCGTGGGAGTTAAAGAGGATTACCCCGGTAAATTCCACAAGGCCGTTGTTCAGGGCGGTGATCGCCTCCAGGTCCAGGTGGTTGGTGGGCTCGTCAAAGATAAGGACGTTGGCCCCGGAAAGCATCATCCGGGCCAGCATACACCGGACCTTTTCCCCCCCGGAAAGGACGTTCACGGGCTTCAGGGCCTCTTCCCCGGAAAAGAGCATCCTCCCCAGGAAACTCCGCACATAGGTTTCGTCCTGGTCCGGGGAATACCCCTTGAGCCATTCGGTGATGGAGCGGGTGGAGTTGAACAGGGCGCTGTTTTCCCGGGGGAAATAGGAGAAGGCCGTGGTCTGACCCCAGTAGTAGTCCCCGGAATCGGCCTTTTGTTCCCCGGTAATGATGTCGAACAGGGCGGATTTTGCCCCGTGTTCAATCCCCACGAAGGCGATTTTATCCCCCCGGTTTACCGTCAGGGTAAAATCCGTGAGGAATTCCCTTCCCCCGGATGAAAGGGAGAGTTTTTCTATTCTGAGGACGTTGTTCCCGATGTCCCGGCCGGGTTTAAAGGCCGCATAGGGGAATTTACGGCTCGTAACGGCGATATTTTCCAGGTCCAGCTTTTCCAGAACTTTTTTACGGCTCGTGGCTTGACGGCTCTTGGCGGCGTTGGAGGCAAAACGCTGGATGAATTCCCGCAATTCCCGGGCCTTTTCCTCCCGCTTTTTAAGCTGATCCCGGGCCTGGCGCTGGAGCATCTGACTCATCTGGTACCAAAAGTCGTAGTTCCCCGAATAGAGGGTGATCTTACCGAAGTCGATGTCGCAGATATGGGTACACACCGCGTTGAGGAAGTGGCGGTCGTGGGACACCACGATCACCGTGTTGGGAAAATCAATGAGAAAATCCTCAAGCCAGGCAATGGATTCCAGGTCCAGGCCGTTGGTGGGTTCGTCCAGGAGGAGGATGTCCGGGCTCCCAAAGAGCGCCTGGGCGAGGAGGACCCGGACCTTTTTGGATTCGTCCAGTTCCGCCATGGTTTTACCCTGGTCGGCCTCCTCCAGGCCCAGCCCCGAGAGGAGCTGCCCCGCTTGGGCCTCGGCCTCCCAGCCCCCCAGGTCGGCAAAGTCGGCCTCCAGTTCGCTGGCCCGCATACCGTCTTCCTCGGTAAAATCTTCCTTGGCGTAAACGGCCTCCCGCTCCTTCTGAACCCCGTACAGTTTGGGGTAGCCCATGATCACCGTCTCCTGGACGGAGAATTCCTCAAAGGCAAAGTGATCCTGTTTGAGGACGGCGATCCGCTGGCCCGGGCTGAGCGCAATTTCCCCCCGGTCGTGTTCTATTTCGCCGGAGAGGATTTTCAGAAAGGTGGATTTCCCCGCGCCGTTGGCCCCGATGACGCCGTAACAGTTTCCGGGGGTAAATTTGAGGGTAACGTCCTTAAAAAGGGTCCGTTCCCCAAATTTAAGGCTTATATCGGCAAGGGCGATCACTATTTGGACCCCTTTGAGGGGTCTCCGCCCCGGGATTTCTTAAAAAGACCGGCGATCCGGGCGAGGATCCCGGTTTTTTGGGATCCGGTCCCGGAAGGAACGGATACCGCCGGGGGTTGTTTCGCCGGGCCTTTTCCGGCGGGATTTTTTTCCCCGGCCCGGTTCGGCCCGGATTTTCCCGGAGGGTTGTCCCGGCCCGGTCCGGCCTTACGGCCTTCGCCGGTACGGGGGGCCTCATGATGCCGGGATCTGTTCCGGCGCCGGGATTTCTGGGCGTAGGCCCCTTCACCGCCCCCGGTCTCACCGGCGGCAGGGGGGCGCTGCCCGGATCTCCGGGCAGGACGGGCCCCTTCCCCGGCGGCTTCCGGCTTCTCCGGGGAAGAATCGTATTTCTGTTTGTAATAGGCCATCCGCTCATCAAAGGAAAGCCGGGAAAGCTCCCCGGAAGTACCGGGAGCCGCCGGGGAAGGGGTAGGGGAAGGGGCTCCCCTTCTCCGGCCTTGCCGGTCCTCGCCCCGGCCCCGGCCTTCTCCCCGGTTCCTGCCGGGCCCGGCGGAACGGCCTTCACCGGACCGTCCCCCCTCCCGGCGTCTTCCGTCTCCCCGGCGCTTGTCCCGGTCGTCATACCGGTCGTCATAGGAATCGGTATGGATCCGCATTCCCCGGCTTTTATCTTCACCGTAGAGGTCTTCCCGGGCTATTTCCGAGGGGATCTTTTTCCCGATGTATTTTTCAATGGCGGGCAATTCATAAACATCCTGTTCACTGGCCAGGGTGATGGCCCTGCCGGTTTTACCCGCCCGGGCGGTTCGGCCTATGCGGTGGACGTAATTTTCCGCTTCCACCGGGAGGTCGTAGTTCACCACCAGGGCAAGCCCCTCAATGTCCAGACCCCGGGCGGCCACGTCGGTGGCCACCAGAAAGTGGATCCGGCCCGCCTTAATATCGTCGATGATCTTGAGCCGCTTGATCTGGGGCAGATCCCCGATGATAAATTCACAGTCAATCCCGTTGATCCGCAGCCGTTTGGCCACGATTTCTGTATAACGTTTTGTATTACAAAAAACAATGGCGCTTTCGGGCTTTTCCCGTTCCATGATGCCGATAAGGAACCGCATCTTGTCGTCGCTGGGGACATGGTAGAGGATCTGTTCCACCTCGTCCACGGTAACCGTCTCCGGGGCGATTTCGATTTCCAGGGGGGATTTGGTGTATTCCCAGGCAAGGTTTTTGACCCAGGCGTTGAGGGTGGCGCTGAAAAGCATGGTCTGGCGGCGGTCCACCGGGGGTACCACCTTGATGAGCTTCCGCAGATCCGGGTAAAAACCCATGTCAAACATCCGGTCCGCCTCATCCAGGACCAAAAAGGCGATATCCATGAGGTTCATCTGGCCGGAACTGTTGAGGTCGAGTACCCGGCCGGGGGTCCCCACAAGAATCTGCACGTTGTCCTTGAGGATCCGCTGCTGCTGGGCGTATCCGACTCCGCCGTAGAAGCTCCCCACCGTGAAGGGCAGGTGTTTTCCCAGGAGCTTGGCCTCTTCCTCAACCTGGACGGCCAGTTCCCTGGTGGGAACCATGATGAGGGCCTTTTTCCCATGGAGGAGGGACTCGGTGAGGAGGCGCTGAAAAATAACCACTAAAAAGGCCGCGGTTTTCCCGGTCCCGGTCTGGGATTGAACGTAGAGATCGTGGCCTCCAAAGGCGTTGATAAGAACCTGTTCCTGAACCGGCATACAGGCGATATATTCCGCATCAACAAGCCCCCGTTGGAGGTCGGGGTGTAGGTTAAATTCTTTAAATTCCATATTGTTCTATAGTTATACCGGTTTTTTACGGTTATGTGTAGGGGGAGAAGGGAAAAGAAGCCGATAAAAACCAATTTATCTTCGATTTTTCTACGGCATGGTTAATCCCCCGGATTTACGGGAAACCTGTCTCCGGGGGAGCCCCGGAGACGGGCAGGGGAATTTTATTGGGGGCGCATCCGGCCGGTTACCCGGCCGGACCGGGCTTTCCGCTCCCCGCGGGGAACCTCTTTCTCCCCTATGACAGCGGTAAACCGGCCCTATAGGATTCCATGCGTTTATCCGGTATTTTATCCCTTGAGTTTTATCTTTTTTTTTAATACCTTATAATAAGAAATAGTTTTTAAGTGTAATTACGTAAGGAGTATCCATGAAAGTACAAGAACTTAAACACCCCGGCCTTAAAAAGTGGGTGGAAGAGGCGGCGGTCCTGATGACCCCCGATTCGGTGGAGGTTTGTGACGGCAGTCAGGCCGAATATGACCGGATGATTAAAATCACCATCGACGCCGGGCTGGCAACCCCCCTCAACCCCCAAAAATTGCCGGGTTGTGTGCTTTTCCGTTCCGACCCTTCCGATGTGGCCCGGGTGGAAAACCGGACCTATATTGCCTCGGAAAAGAAGGAGGACGCCGGACCCACCAACAACTGGATAGACCCGGCGGAACTCAAAAAAACCATGACCGAACTCTACCGGGGCAGCATGAAGGGCCGTACCATGTACGTAATCCCCTTCTCCATGGGGCCGGTGGGTTCCGATATCGCCAAAATTGGGGTGGAGATCACCGATTCCCCCTATGTGGTGGCAAATATGCATATCATGACCCGGGTGGGGACCAAGGTGTTGGAGGTATTGGGCGGCGACGGCTACTATGTGCCCTGCTTCCATTCCGTGGGCAAGCCCCTGGCCCCCGGGGAAAAGGACGCGGGCAAGTGGCCTTGCGCGCCCCTGGACAAAAAATATATTTCCCATTTCCCCGAAACCCGGGAAATCTGGTCCTACGGTTCGGGTTACGGCGGCAACGCCCTTTTGGGGAAAAAGTGCCTGGCCCTGCGGATCGCCAGCGTCCTCGCCCGGGACGAGGGCTGGCTCGCGGAACATATGCTGATCCTCAAGATCACCAACCCCCAGGGGGAGGTAAAATACATCACCGGCGCCTTCCCTTCGGCCTGCGGTAAAACGAACCTGGCCATGCTCATCCCGACCCTTCCCGGCTGGAAGGTGGAAACCGTGGGGGACGATATCGCCTGGATGAAGTTCGGCGCCGACGGCAGGCTCTACGCCATCAACCCCGAGGCGGGATTCTTGGGGGTCGCCCCGGGGACCAACAACGACTCCAACCGGAACGCCATGGAGACCATCAAGAAGAACACCATCTACACCAACGTGGCCTTAACCGAAGATAAAAACGTCTGGTGGGAGGGGATCGGCTACGACGCCCCGGGGAAACTCATCGACTGGAACGGCAACGAGTGGATCCAGGACAAGGGCAGCAAGGAGCAGAAACCCGCGGCCCATCCCAATTCCCGGTTTACCGGCCCCGCCAAACAGTGCCCGGTGATCGCCAAGGAGTGGGAGGACCCCAAGGGGGTACCCATCAGCGCCTTCCTCTTTGGGGGCCGGCGGCCCAAGACCATCCCCCTCGTAAACCAGGCAAAAAGCTGGGTCCACGGGGTTTTCATGGGCTCCATCGTGGGTTCCGAGGTAACCGCCGCGGCCCTGGACCTCAAAGCCGGTACCATCCGGCGGGACCCCTTCGCCATGCTCCCCTTCTGCGGCTACCACATGGGGGACTACTTTAAACACTGGATCAAAATCGGGCAGACCCACGACGAATCGAAACTCCCCAAGATCTTTTTTGTCAACTGGTTCCGCAAAAACGAGGCGGGTAAGTTCATCTGGCCCGGTTACGGGGAAAACTCCCGGGTCCTGGCCTGGATCTTCGACCGCTGCGCCGGGACGGGCAAGGCGGTGGACACCCCCATCGGCTTCCTTCCCACTCCGGACGCCATTGCCCGGCCCGCGGGGGTCGGCGAGGATGACCTGAAGGAGATCCTCAAGGTGGATATTGAAGGCTGGAAAGCGGAGATCGCCGATGTCCGGCAGAACCACTATCCCAAATTCGGGGACAAGCTCCCCAAAGAGTTATACGCCGAATTGGACGCCATAGAAAAAAGGCTTGGCGTGTAGGGCGGTTATGCCCCCGGCAGGCTCAGGCATCGACCGGGGGACGCGCTTAGACAGGATTAACCGGCGGGATTCGGCAGCTACCGGATCCCGCCGGCCCCTTACTCACGGGTAACCCGGGTTATCCCTTGGGCAAAGCCGGGGATTACGGAAGCAGGTAATTGTAGACATAGTTTTCTTCCAAAACATACTGAGGGTTATCCCCGACGAGGCCATGGGAGTATTCGTTCCCAATGGTGGTTTCTAATCCGTTTTTAACGGAAGTGAAATGTCCCTGCTGTGTTTTGGTGTCCACCTTTTCCCCGTATTTTATCGCCAATGCCGTACCGGTGTAGGTATAGGTGCGGGTCCAGCCGGTGAGCCGATCAAAGACACTGGCCGTAAAGTCTCCATTAACGTCAATCCTTACGTTGATAATATCGTCCGCTCCCAGTTTTACCGCCTCGGCCATAAGATCCGCATAGGTTACCCGGGATCCGGTAT
>JAITKD010000154.1 GCA_031278575.1 Spirochaetaceae bacterium
GGTACGAAACGCGCAAGGGATTGGAGGGGTGC
The DNA here is from genome assembly GCA_031278575.1 of Spirochaetaceae bacterium. Taxonomy (GTDB): domain Bacteria; phylum Spirochaetota; class Spirochaetia; order Treponematales; family Breznakiellaceae; genus JAIRMO01. Next base: position 33 of record JAITKD010000154.1, read on the forward strand.
GAAGCAGTCCCGGCGCTTGCGCCGGGACCGGAGCGGAGCGGAGCCCCGGAAAGCCCGGTTTCCGGCGCTTGCGCCGGAAATGCGCCCAAATTACCGGGAAAAATCCGGATAAATATAAAATTGCCCTGTATGGATAACGATTCTATTGACATTTTTATCGAATTTGTTATAGTTGTATTATGACAAAAGTTGATGTTTTGTCATAAAGGGTCGATATAATGGGAATTGAAATTATCGCTACCGGACGGGCAATTCCGGCTAAAAAACTCACCAACAACGATTTGGCGGGCCGGATCGATACCACCGATGAGTGGATCCGATCCCATACGGGGATTGGGGCCCGGCATATAGCGGATGAGGGGGTTGCCGCAAGCGATTTGGCCCTGGAAGCGGCGCAAAACACCCTGGCTTTGGCCGCCGAAAAGACCGGGTTGTCCGGGGAAGCCCTGGCTCAATCCCTGGATTTGATAATCCTGGGGAGTACCACCCCGGATTATTACGGGGTCCCCTCCACCGCCTGTATCGTTCAGGATAAATTGGGGGCCCGGAATGCCGCGGCCCTGGATATTACCGCCGCCTGTACCGGGTTTATCTACGGCCTGGAGCTGGCCGCGGGGTTCATCAACATGGATAGGTCCCGAAAGCGGGCCCTGGTAATCGGCGCCGAGGTTTTGTCCCGCGTAGCGGACTGGAACGACCGGGGAACCGCGGTTTTGTTTGGCGACGGGGCCGGGGCGGTCTTTATCGAACGGCTCGAACCCTCCGGCAGGGGGCAGCGGGGGCTGGTGCGGACCATCTTGGGGGCGGACGGCTCCGGCGCGGAAAGCCTGATGATAAAGCGGGGGGGATCCCGCCACCCCTACCAAGGCGGGGGGGACGATGGCCCGCTCCGGGTGGAAATGGACGGCCGGGCGGTGTATAACTTCGCGGTCAAGGCCCTCACCGAAACAATAGAAAGACTCCTGGCCAAAGAAGACATCTCCATCCATGACGTAACCCGGATTATACCCCATCAGGCAAATGCCCGGATAGTTCAGGCCGCGGCAAAACGCTTAAATATACCGGAAAGTAAATTTTTTCTTAATATCGAAGAATACGCCAACACCTCCGCCGCTTCTATTCCCATTGCCCTGGATGAGTTAAACCGGGCCGGGGAGCTAAAGCGGGGGGACGTTATCATGACCATAGGGTTTGGCGGAGGATTAACTTACGGAGGGAATTTGATTATATGGTAATAAAGAATCCGGCCTTCCTGTTCCCCGGACAGGGGGCGCAGTATCAAAACATGGCGCTAGACATTCTAGCAGCCGGCGGCGCCGAAGTCAAGAGGCTTTTTGCCCTGGCTTCGGAGGTGATGGGCCGGGATATGCCGGCCCTTATCAGGGACGCGGATGGGGAAACCCTCAAGCGGAGCGATATATCCCAGCCTGCCATCACCCTGGCGAATTTGGCCGCCGCGGTTTACCTTGGGGAACAGGGCGTCCGGCCCGGGGCCTGCGCGGGGTTCAGCCTGGGGGAATACGCCGCCCTGGTTGCCTCCGCCGTGATCGATGAGGAAACCTGCTTCCGCCTGGTAAAGGCCCGGGGTAAGGCCATGCAGGACGCTACGGACAAGTTAAACGCCGGCGGCCCCGCCGGGGCGCCGGGCATGGCCGCCGTAATCGGCCTGGACCCGGAAAAAGCAGCGGCCCTGATCGCCCGGTGGAAGACCGGGGGGCTTTTGGATCTCTACGGGGCAAACTTTAATTCCCGGAGCCAGGTGGTGGTTTCCGGGACCGCCGCTGCCCTGGGCGAAGCGGAAACCCGGTTTAAAGAAGCGGGGGCCCGGCGGGTGGTGCGGCTCCAGGTGGCCGGCCCCTTCCATTCCCCCCTGATCGCCGGGGCGGCGGAAGCCTTCGGCCCGGTTTTGGCCGCCGCGGAATTTAAGGACCCCGCCATCCCCCTGTTTTCCAATGTTTCCGGGGGGCGGGTCGGATCCGGGGCGGAAGCAAAGGCCCTGGCGCTGCGGCAGATCACCGAGCCGGTTCGGTGGACCGCGGAAGAGGGGGCCGTCGCCGCCCTGGGGATTGACGCGGTTCTGGAGACCGGTCCCGGCAGGGTATTGCAGGGCTTATGGAAGGATGTGGAGACCAATATCCCCTGTTTTGCCGCCGGTACCGCCGCGGATATTGAAACCCTCATCGGCTGGCAGCTTGAGGAAAAGCAGGGGGCCTAAGAAAGCACCGAATTATTCAATCGAGAATAAATCGGCGCTACTTTAACGGAGCATTGTATGGAATTAGCGGATAAAAAAGCCCTGGTTACCGGGGCGTCCCGGGGTATAGGCCGGGCGGTAACGGATCTGTTTCTCGCCCAGGGGGCCGAGGTTTGGGGGCTGGGAACCAGGGAGCCGGAGGATCTGGAGGAACGGGTCTCCCGGTCCGGGGGGAAACTCCACTGGATAAGCGCGGATCTGAGCGAGGTAAGCGCCGTGGAGGAGATCATCGAAAAGAACCTCAAAACCGCCGGCGGTTTCGATATCCTGGTAAACAACGCGGGGATAACCAAGGACAACCTTTCCTTCCGTATGAGCCTTGCGGATTGGGAAAAGGTCCTGGCGGTGAACCTTACCTCGGCCTTCCTCATCGCCCGGACCGTGGGCAGGGATATGATCCGCCGGAAAAGCGGTTCCATCATCAACATGTCCAGTGTGGTGGGGATCCACGGGAACGGGGGACAGGTCAACTACGCCGCCAGCAAGGCGGGGCTTATCGGGTTGACCAAAAGCCTGGCCCAGGAAACCGCCGGCCGGGGGGTACGGGTTAACGCGGTGGCTCCGGGCTTTATAGTTTCGGATATGACCAACGCCCTGCCGGAAACGGTCCGGGAAAAGCTGTTGGACCATATCCCCCTCAAACGCATGGGGGCCCCTGAGGACGTGGCCGAGGCGGTTTTGTTTCTGGCCTCTGCCCGGGGGGGGTATATAACCGGACAGGTACTTGCCGTGGACGGCGGTATGTTTATATAGCGGCTTTCCCAAAACTTCAGTTTTTGGAAGACATGCCGTGCTTGATAAGCCGTGCTTGTCAAGCACGGTTTGAAATTCGCGGTTTTACAAGGCTGAAAGCCTGAAAAACCGCACGGGCCTGTCCCAAAACCGTGCGCGTGAGCGCATAGTCAATTAGTTTTGGGACAGGTTCTATAGACGGAGGATTTTTATGAACAAACGGGTTGTAGTTACCGGCCTTGGGGTTGTCTCACCCATAGGAAATTCGGTGGAAGAATTTGAAACATCTATCAAGGCCGGAAAAAGCGGTATTGGGCCGATCACGGCCTTTGATACCGCCGGTTTTGAGGTAACCATTGCCGCGGAGGTTAAAAATTTCGATCCTTCCCGCTGGATAGATAAAAAGGACGCCCGGAAAATGGCCCGGTTCACCCAATTTGCCGCGGCCGGCGTTGCCCAGGCCTTAACCCAGGCGGGACTGCTGGAAACCACCGGGGCGGACGGAGGGGTGAGCCGCCGCATAAAAAGCGATCCCGAAAAAACCGGGATAGTTTTGGGGAACGGCATCGGGGGATACGAAATCGTTACCGAATCTTTTCATAAACTTTTTTATAACGGCCCCCGGCGTATGCTTCCCCTGACGATACCCCTGATGATCGGGAACGAGGCGGCGGGTAATATTTCCATGCTTTATGGGACCAAGGGCCCCGCCTATACCCAGGTAACCGCCTGCGCCTCCGGTACCGACGCCCTGGGGCAGGCCCTGGACCTGATCCGTTCCGGGAGATGCGAGGTGGTTATCAGCGGCGGCGCCGAAGCCTGTGTGGTCCCCTTTGCCATCGGGGGGTTCCAGATGCTCAAGGCCCTTTCCTCCAAACGCAGCCACGAGCCGGAAAAGGCGAGCCGCCCCTTTGACGCCGACCGGGACGGCTTTGTCCTGGGGGAGGGGGCGGGGCTCCTGATCCTGGAGAGCCTGGAACACGCGAAAAACCGGGGCGCCCCGATCCTGGCGGAATTTGCCGGGTACGGCGCTTCCGCCGATGCCTACCATATCACCGCCCCGGACCCCACGGGGGAAGGGGGCGGCCGGGCCATCAAACTCGCCCTGGCGGACGCGGGGTTGAAACCCGAACAACTTCAATATTATAATGCCCACGGGACTTCCACGGAGATCAACGATCCCACGGAAACCAAAATGATAAAATATGCCCTTGGGGATCATGCCTATAAATTGAAGATCTCCAGTACCAAAAGCATGACCGGCCATTGTATAGCCGGCAGCGGGGGCCTTGAAGCCATTACTTGTATCCTGGCGATCCGGGGCGGATATTTTCCCCCTACCATTAACCTGGAAAATCCCGATCCTGCCTGTGATTTGGATTATGTGCCCAACAAGATCCAATACGGCGCGGTGGATGCGGCGGCTTCCGGATCTTTAGGGTTTGGGGGGCATAACGGGGTGGTGGTGTTCAGGAAATATACCGAATAGGGGGCGCCGGTGAATAAAATAGAAAAACTGCTTCCCCACCGGGAACCTTTTCTTTTTGTGGATGAAATTATCGAGGCAAGCAGGGAACGGATCCTGGCCCGTCATGTTTTTACGGAGGGGGAATTTTTTTTCCGGGGGCATTTTCCCCAATACCCGGTGGTTCCGGGGGTCATCCTCATAGAGACCATGGCCCAATCCGGCGGGGCGGGGCTCCGTCAACTGGGGATCCTGGGGGGCGAAGCCGGGCAGAACGCCGGGCATTCTGCCTTGTTTTTTCTTGCCTCGGTGGATAAGGTAAAGTTCCGCCGCCAGGTACGGCCCGGGGAAGAGGTCCGTTCTGAAATACAAAACCTGCGGGTGTCTTCCCGGATGATAAAACAGGCCGGCAGGGCCTATGTGGGGGAGGAACTTGCCGCCGAAGCGGAATGGCTCTGTTTGGTGTCCAACGACGCCCCCGGCGGGGTTTCGGGCTGATTTTTACCTTTACTATATTCCGGAGATTGAGTACTATAGAAGTGTGGAGCCGTGATGAACGAGAAAACGATCCTTACCTTAATTGATACCTTTAGTTCCGGCAATGTGGATGAGCTGGATCTGAACGATGGAACCATACATCTCATCCTCAGGAAGGCCGCCGCGGTATGTCAATCCGTGCCGGCCTATCCCCGGGGCGGCGGATCCGCCGGGGCCGGCGATCCGGCGGTGTCCCTGGGTCTCCCGGCGGACCCTTCCTCCTATCGCGGCGGCAAAGGCGAGGCCATTACCAGTCCCATGGTGGCGGTTTTTCACGCCGCCGCCGGTCCCGATGATCCGCCCCTGGTGAAGCCCGGATCCAAAGTTAAAGCCGGAGACACCCTCTGTATTCTGGAAGCTATGAACATGATGAATCAACTGGTGGCGGAATTTGACGGTGAGATCCGCTCGGTTTTGGCCGGTAACGGCGATCCGGTAGAATTCGGCCAAACCCTCTTTGAAGTGAAGCGGTTGTAACCAATGCGGCTGCACCGGAATGGAGCCTTTTTTGATCAAGCGGTTACTGATAGCCAATAGAGGAGAAATCGCGGTTCGGATTATCCGGACGTGCCGGGAAATGGGGATTAAGACCGTGGCGGTTTATTCCACCGCGGACAAGGAAAGCCTCCATGTGCGGCTGGCGGACCAGGCGGTATGTATCGGGCCTCCCCCGGTTTCCCAAAGTTACCTGGTGAGTAATAACCTGATCATGGCGGCAATTAATACCGGCTGCGAGGCCGTACACCCCGGGGTGGGTTTTCTTTCGGAAGATCCCGGGTTTGCCCGGGCGGTTCGGGATAGGGGGCTTATCTTCATCGGGCCCGACCCGGATGTGCTGGAACATATGGGGGATAAGTTCCGGGTCCGGAAAACCGCCGGGGACTTTGGCCTCCCGGTTGTTCCCGGCAGCGGGGAAGCGGCGGCGGATCTCCGGTCGGTAAAAAAGGCCGCGGCGGAACTGGGGTTTCCGGTGATCATCAAAACCGGGGGCAAGGGGATGTGGGTTGCCCGTTCAGGCCGGGAGCTTGAAAGGAAATTATCCGCCGCAAAGCGGGAATCCGCGTTGAATTTTACCGATACGGCGGTTTTTGTTGAACAATACCTGGATAACCCCCGGCTGGTAGAACTCCAGATCATCGCCGACGGCGCGGGAAAAGTGGCGGTTCTGGGGGAGCGGGACGGTTCAATACAACAAAACCACCGGAAACTGATTGAGGAGAGTCCTTCTCCGGGGGTTTCCGGGGCCATGCGTAAGGATATGTCCGAGGGGGCGGCGAAACTTTTCCGGGGGCTTAAGTACCGGGGAGCGGGAACCGTGGCTTTCCTCGTTCAGGGGGAACAATTTTATTTTTTGGGGATCAAAGCCCGGCTCCAGACGGGGCATCCCGTAAACGAACTGGTTACCGGCGCCGATATTTTGCGCCAGCAGCTTCTCACCGGCATTGAGGGCCGGATGGAAATGCTGCCGTCCTCCCTGCGGATCTCCGGATGGGCGATGGAATGCCGGATCAACGCCCTTGATTCCGGCAAGGTTACCAAGCTGGAGATCCCCGGCGGACCGGAGGTGCGGTTCGATTCCTGTCTTTACGAGGGTTGTACCGTTACCTCCCACTACGAATCCCTGGTGGGCAAGGTTATCGTCCACGGCCCCAACCGGAGCCGGACCCTGGCGCGGATGGACCGGGCGCTGAAGGAACTCACCATACAGGGGATCAATACCGATGCGTCCCAACAATGGGGGATCATCCGGGACGAAACCTTCCGTTCCGGTGTCTTTGGAACCGCTTCTTACGGCAAAATACCCCCCAAAAAATAAAGCCTGACCCCCAAAGCCGTTTTTCATAGTCCGGGGTTCTGTACTAAACGTGCCCCGTCATTCAGGTTTTACCTGTCTCAGGACAGACCTCTCCCCTGAGCGTTTTCGGCGTGAGGTGGAAAAGAAGGTTGACACGGAACCCCGGGCGGATTGGCGCCGTTTATCCGGGGGCGGGGAAAAACGGGAATAGGGGGGAAAAAGCGGGGTGGATCGCCGTTTTCCCATACTGGGGTCTGACCCTAGAGGCTAAATCCCCATACCGGGGTCTGACCCTGGGGGCTAAAGTCCCAGTGTCCGTATCCCCCCGCCCCGCTCCGGCCTCTTCCTCCTCCGGCGGTTCCCCTTCCAGTATCCACGACCCATACCGGTCCCCCCAGATATGCCCGATCCGTCCCTCCGCCCGGTTGTACCGTTGCGCGAATACCTGCTTCAGCCACTGCATGATTGCGGGCAGTTCCAGCCCGTCCGCCGGTTTAATGTAAAACGTCAGCCAGTCGTCCGCAAGACACAGCCCGCGAACCTCGAAAACAAACCGCGGTTCCGTATCCCGGAACACCTTGGCAAACAGCGCCCTGGAGACAGACACCACCGTGTCTGTCCCTAAGCGGAACAACGGTTCCCGGTTGTTGACGCGGGTGCGGATTTCGTACCACACCCCCTGTTTCAGTATGCGTAATG
>JAITKD010000163.1 GCA_031278575.1 Spirochaetaceae bacterium
GTCTTTTTTGACAAGGGAATAAAAAACGTGGTTATCACCCTCGGCAAAAAAGGATGTTACCTCAATGACGGGAAAATTGAGGAGATCATTCCGCCGGTGGCGGTGAACACCATCGATACTACCGGCGCGGGAGACGCCTTTACCGGCGGCCTCGTAACGGCCCTGGCGGAAGACAAACCACTGCTCAGGGCCGTCAAATTCGCCACCTGTACCGCCGCCCTTTCTACCACCAAAATGGGGACCGCCCCCTCCATGCCCTACCGCCGGGAGATAGACGAGTTGGTAAAGAAAGCCTACGGCGCGTTGTGAGCCGCGGCCCTGCCGGGCCCCGTAAACCCGGGGCGATCCTGGGGGGATAGATGTAACGGTTCAGGGGCAGCATGGAGTCGTGGCCCCCCGGTGGTAAAAACCATCAGGTCTCCCCCTTTGGTACATAGACCGTGTAGCTTAAATCCACCCCCCCTGCTGGTCTTCCCCCGCGATGCGTATCCCTTCGTTACCCGGTGTGTACTGATTTGCCGTTATCCCATCCGTTAAAGATTTGACATTTTGAAAAAGCCTCTGATACTATAAGTATGGGCTTATCTGAATAACCGGCGGTGGATCGGTTTGGGTCCGGCATATTGGATTTATTCAAGACCCCATGGTTCTTGAGCAAGTCGGTTTTTGAGGAGTAATTATGGTTATCCATCGGAACGAAATGCGGGTTGAGCAAAAAGAGCGGATGCGGGACGGAGAAGGCGCCCTCACCCTTACCCATTTAACGGAGGACAATACCCAAAAAAACGCCCGTCTGGTGGGGGAATTCATCCTGCCGCCGGGCTCATCTATCGGCAAACACCGGCACGACAACGAAACGGAATACTTCATCTTTCTGGAGGGTAACGGCACGGTGGACGACAACGGGATCGAAACCCCGGTCAAAAAAGGGGATATGATGATCACCGGGAACGGCGCTTCCCACTGCGTCAAAAACACCGGCTCCGGGCCCCTGGTATTCAACGCGGTGATCGTTACCCATTAACCGGCCCGGCGGCATCCCACGGTCAACAAGTTACGCTGCGCCCACTCCTTCATCCGCGGGCGCCATATCCTTACCCTGTTGACCGTGGGCGGCATTCCGGCTCAGGCGGAGTGGTTCCCGTAAGCGCCGTAATGTACTTTGGCGGGGTCAAACCGGTCTGCCGGCTTTACCGGCCCGGCGGGATACCCCAGGGCAATGACGGAGAAGGGAACAATATGGGGGGGGAGGCTGAAATGCCGGGAAAAGGCCTTGACCCTGGTTCCATCCGGGTACCAGCCGAGCCAAACCCCGCCCAGTTCCTCTTCGGCTATTTGGAGGAGTATATTTTCCGTGGCCGCCGACAGATCCTGGACCCACCAGGTGTCTTCCTCGCCGCTCGCGTTTCCCAGGTTGAGGTTGGCGCAGGGGATAATCGCCGCCGCCGCGCTTGCGGTCATCTTGGCGTAGGGGCTCATATCCGCGATGGCCTTCCGGTCGTTTTCCGCGGTGATCACCATAAATTCCCAGGGCCGCCGGTTGTGGGCGGACGGGGCCTCGAATCCGGCCCTGAGAATCCGCTCAATTTTTTCCGGCTCTACCGGTTTGGGTAAGAAACTCCGTACCGAACGGCGCTCAAAAATAACGGACATACATATACCCCCTCAATTTACCCTGTGATGAGAGATACCTTATGATACTACCATACTCCTTTTTTTTATATATGTCAATTAAGGCAAAACCCCGGCGGGCGCTTCCCAATTTTTCCCGACTTTTTCCCGGTATTCGGGGATCTCGATCATCGGGGGGCGTTCAATCCCGGAGATCGGGGTTTTTTGGACCTTATGGATGTTGTTTTCCATGGCAAGGGCGATATGTTCGTCCTTAAGCTCCCGGAGCAGCGCGGCGGCTCCGTATTTTTCCGCCCGGGCCAAAAAGGTATTGAGGATCCCGAAGGACATTTTACCCAAGGCGGCGGTGGTCTGGTTGCGGTGGATCCGCATATCCAAATCGACCTGGGCCAGGGCTTCGATACCGGCCAAATGAAAAATATCGATGAGATGCCCCAGCTCGACCCCGTAACCCACGGAAAAGGAGAGCCGTTCCAGGAGTTCCCGGCGGCCTGAATATTCCCCCGAGAGGGGCTGGACCAGCCGGGCCAGATCCGGGTAAAAAAGGGAAAAGATGGGCCGCACCAGGATCTCCGTAACCCGGCCTCCCCCGGAAGGGGCTATTCCCCCGGAAGAACGGATGGGCCGCTCGTAAAAGGCCTTGACATAGCCGATTTTATCATCCTCCAAAAGGGGGCCCACGAGGCCGTACACAAATTTGGGGGCAATATTGGAAATGTCCGCGTCCACCCAGACGATAATATCCCCCTCAAGAACGTAGAGGCTTTTCCAGAGGTTTTCCCCCTTGCCCCGGTAACTGCCGTATTTGGGCAGGACGGTTTTCGAGGCAAACACCCGGGCGCCGAACCGTTCCGCCACCTTCCGGGTGTTGTCCCTGGAGGAGGAGTCGATCACCACAATTTCGTCAATCAGGGGGTACCGGTCCATGAGTTCGGTACGGATAACCAGAATCTCCTTCCCAATGGTGGATTCTTCGTTCAGGGTGGGAAAGGCAAGGGATATTTTGAGGCCTTTTTTTTCTTTTAAATTAACCAGCCGGCTGATGTCCTGGAACCGGGAATGGTGCCAGGTTTTCCGCAAGAGGGCGTTGTCAGGGGGCTTCATGTTTTTTCCCGGGGAATCTGGGTTATTATTTTTTCAAGCAATAAACGGCCCTTTTCTATGGACCCAATCTCTATCTCATCCTTGTGCAGCCCTTCCTGGCCGTATACAATCCCCAGGGACAAGGAGGGGATCCCCTGGTTGGAAAGGAACGCCGAAGGATCCGAGCCGTTTTCTTCGTTTGTTTTTATCCTAAGCTCCTTCATAATTTCCCGGATTTCCTGAAAAAGCCCGGCGTTGACCGCGGGATCCCCCACGGGGATAAAGGACGTAATATCCACGGTAATTTTGATGGGCTTTCCCTCTCCGGCGGCCTCCGCGGCGGCCTTAACCTGGTTCATGGTATTATCCAACAGGGAAGGGTCGGAAGACTCCATCTCAATTTCCAGAATCCCCTCCGAGGGGATACGGCCGAACCCGGTACCGACTTCAAGGCGGCGGGTATAGAAGTGGACCACGTTATGGGTATCCCCGGTGATCCGGGAGAGTTCTTGGGCGGTTGCCAACAGGGCGTCCATGACCAGATTGGCCCTATCCGGGGCCGGGGCTTCGGTTTTGCCGGATTCTTTTTTATGATCCAGGGAAAAGGTAATATTGATCCGATAGGTTCCCTGGGTATGGACCCGCACCGACCCCAGGGTAAACCCCCAAACCCCGATGGCGGCGCAGGGGCGGTTCATGGGAATTTCGGTGATCGAAGAAAAAACATCCGTCCCGGGATCGTCAAAGGACCGGGCCGCAAAGAGGAGGAGCAAATCCCGGCGGCAGACGATCCTGCCGCCGGCGATATTTTCCGCCGCCGACAACAGGGCCGCGGTCCCCAGCACATCCCCCAGCCCCGCCCCGGAGGCATGGACCGCGTCCAGCCGGGAAAGGCTTTCCAGGGGATGCCAGCGTTTTGAACCAAGATCGGTGAACAGCAGCAGGGGCGGCTCGTCGACGATCTCCGCCGAATGGATCCGCACCAAAACATTGCCGTTTTCATCGATCCGGGAAATAAGCCCCAGCGCGTTGAGCCGTTCCAGGACAAAGGCAACCCGCCGCTCCTCCCGCCGGGTAGGGGAAGGGATCTCCGCCAGCCTGAGGGCGTCCGCCAGAAGCCGATCCGCCAGGGGAAAGACCCGCTTTTTGGGCCGGCGAAACCACCGGGCTGCCTTGCCTGTCAGGGTATTGATACCCCGCCCTATTTTTTTTTGTACACGAATTAAAATATTCACCTGTGCCTCGCAAGAATTTTACTATATCGCCGGCGTTTTGTCCAATAAAGCCGGATAAAATTTTAGGATAATGGAGCCTGTTCCAAGGGAAAAATGAACGCCGGCGCCCTGTTAAAACCCGGCGTAATTTGGTATATTTAGGGAAACGCTGATTAACTTGACGCTAATCGCGTTTCCCTGTTAAAAACGCGGTTTTGTACGGCTGAAAGCCTGAAAAACGGCAAAACGGCAAGACAACCAACCGGGTTGTCGAACCAGTCTATTTGAAGAACCAAGCCGGGAAGGGTTCCAAAAGCCCGGCGTAACGAGTAAAGGAGTTCTTATGGTAGAAGCCCTTAAAAAAGATCCGT
>JAITKD010000205.1 GCA_031278575.1 Spirochaetaceae bacterium
CCCAGCCGGGCGTTGTTCATGAGCCACATGGTGTACTTGGTGAGCCCCCGCTGGCGTTCCCCCACCAGTTGGGCCGGGGCGTGGTTGAACTGGAGCTCGCAGGTGGGGGAACCGTGGATCCCCAGCTTGTGTTCCAGGCGGCGGATGATCATCCTATCGTCCCGCTCGTAGAGGAAGAAGGAGAGCCCCCGGGCGCCCCGGAGGCTCCGCCCGTCGGCCTGGCCTTCGCTGCGGGCCAGGACCAGGCCGACGGTACCGCAGCCGTTGGTGATGAAGCGCTTGACCCCGGTGAGGTACCAGTTCCCGTCATCCCCGGGGACCGCCTTGAGGTTCACCGCCTGGAGGTCGCTCCCCGCGTCGGGTTCGGTGAGGATCATGGAGGAGCCCCATTCCCCGGAACAGAGCCGGGGAAGGACCGCCTGTTTCTGCTCCTCCGAGGCGAATTTGTTGATGGTTTCGGCGATGTCCTGCTGGAGGCCGAAGTTGAGGAAGGAGGCGTCCGCCCGGGCGATGATTTCGGCGGCGGCGCTGAGGATGGTGGCGGGCATATTGAGTCCGCCGTACCGCCGGGGGATGCAGAATCCCATGAGATCCGCCTGGGCGAACATATCCAGGGCCTTTTGGGTGGCCGGGTTGAGCCGTACCTGGTTGTTTTCCAGGACGGGCCCGGCCTCGTCAACCCCGGGGGCCGCGGGGGCGATAAACTCCCCGCAGATCTCCCCGATGATCGAGAGGACGAGCCGGTAGTTCTCCCGGGCGTCCTTTTCGTCCTTGGGGGCATGGGGGCAGCGGCCCGCATCCCGGAAGCCCTCTTCCTTGAGCCGGATGATCCGGTCCAGGTCCAAATGTTCCAGATGAAACAAAATATCTTCGTTGTCTTTAAAAAAGTTTTCCACGATCTTTTCCTTTATGAGTACGAGCCGCCGGGGACTTATACCCTGGCCTTGTAGGCCTTGATCATCCGGGGAATCACCTCGGAAAGGTCCCCCAGGATGCCGTATTGGGCTATGCTGAAAATAGGCGCCTCGGGATCGGTGTTGATGGCGATGATCCGGGCGGACCCGTCCATCCCCGCCCGGTGCTGGATGGCCCCGGAGATGCCGCAGGCGATGTACAGTTTGGGCCGTACCGTGGCGCCGGTCTGGCCCACCTGGTGTTCCTTGCCGACGAGCCCCGCGTCCACCGCGGCCCGGGAGGCCCCGACCTCCCCGCCGAGGACTTCGGCCAGGCTTCGGATAAGGGAGAAATTCTCCCGGGTACCCACCCCCATGCCCCCGGAAACGACGATGTTCGCCCCCTTGAGGTTGACGGTTTTTTCTTCCAGGACCCGTTCGAGGATCTCCGTGGGGAAATCCCCCTCCCCCAGGGAGGAGGGAAGCCGGAGGATCTCCGCCTTCCGGGTAGTATCCGGGGCGTTCATCCGCATGACCCCCTCCCGGACCGTGGCCATCTGGGGCTTATGCTCGGGACAGACGATGGTGGCGATGATGTTCCCCCCAAAAGCCGGCCGGATCTGGTAGAGGATGTTCCGGTACTCCCGTTCCTTCTGGGTATGGTCCCCGATTTTGAGGTCCGTACAGTCCGCGGTAAGCCCCACCCTAAGGCCGGAGGCCACCCGGGGGGCCAGATCCCGGCCGCCGGTGGTGGCCCCGTAGAGGACGATCTGGGGTTTATAGTCCTTGATGACCCGGATCATCAGCTTACTGTAGGGAATGGGGGTATAAAACCGAAGCCGGGGGTCCTCCACGATGCAGACCACGTCGGCCCCCAGGGCGGCGATCCGGGGGACTTCCCCGGCGGCCTTTTCACCAAAAAGGGCGGCGCTTACGGGAACCCCCAACTCGTCCGCCAATTCCCGGGCCTTGGACACCAACTCCAGGCTTACCTCGGCTATTTTTCCGCCGTCCTGCTGAATATATACCATGACACTGTTTTCCACACTCATTATGCGCTCCTGATCCTTAACCCAGGGTATGATCCGCGATAAGCTCGTGGATCAGTTCCGTGATCCCCCCCTCACCGGGATCGATATACCGGATTTCCCCGGCAGTGAGGACCACGGAGGTGATGTTTTTTACCTTGGTGGGGGAGCCCGCGAGGCCGCACTGTTCCGGATCCGCCTTGATGGCGGCGATGTCCCAGAGGGCCATCGCCGAATTACCCCGAGGGCCCGCGCCCGCCTGGGGGCTCACCGCTTTATAGGCCATGGTTCTTTTAGCCGAAGGAGGCCGGGGGGCTTCCCCTTCGGCGGTAAAGGTAAGCAAAACCGGGAGGCCCGTCCTGACCCGCTCCCAGCCCCCCTCCACGGAACGCCGGGCGGTGACGGTCCTCCTGGGGATGTCCACTGCTTCGATCCGGGACACGCTGGTAATCTGGTTACACCCCAGCTTTTCCGCGGTTTGGGGGCCCACCTGGGCGGTATCCCCGTCGATGGCCTGGCGGCCGCAAAAAACCAGGTCCCAGGGCCCGGCGGCTTCGATGGCGCACTTGAGGGCGTAGGAAGTGGCCAGGGTATCCGCCCCGGCAAAGAGGCGGTCCGAGACCAGGGCGGTAAAGTCCGCCCCCCGGCAGAGGCACTCCTTGAGGACGGCCGCGGCCGCCGGGGGGCCCATGGTGATCACCTGTACCCTGGTCCCGGGGAACCGATCCTTGATCCGCAGGGCCGCTTCCAGGGCGTAAAGGTCGTCGGGGTTAAAAACCGCCGGCAGGGCGGCCCGGTTTACGGTACCGTCCTCCTTCATGGCATCCCCGGTAATATTCTGGGTGTCCGGCACTTGTTTGACCAGGACTACCAAATTCAAACCCATTTATTTCTCCTGAATATCTGAGGTTACTGTTCCAAAACTGAAGTTTTGGAACAGCCTCATCTATACATACCATTAATCCCAAGATATTTCAAGGGTTATTTAGACATTTATTGAAAATTTGTCATTTTCCTCCTCGTATTTTCTTATTTTCCCCTGCCCGTTTTTAACCGATAAAAAGAAGTGCTGTTCATCACCCCGCCGAAGGTTTTGGGATCACGGGTCCAGTATTCGCCGTTTTTAATTCCCCCCTGGGAAATCCGGGGGCCCAGGGCGGGAATATAGGTACCGTAATTGGCCACCACGGTCCCGATATGACCGTGATAGGCGTCATTATCACCGGTTTTAAGGTATCCCGGATTAACATAGGAAACGACAGTCATATTACCCCTATTCGCCTCAATTTGCGCCATCAATCCGCTGTAAAGCTGGTCGTATTCGGAGTTCAAAAACAATCCGATTTTATTGGCAACACCCGCCGCTCTTAAGGCGTTGGTGAGATCATTAGCGCCGAGTACGGCTTCGATAGTGTCGAGGAACACAAAATTACAATAGGTTTTCTCATCCTGGGGCTGCCATTCTTCTTTAAGACTTATCTGATTGGCGGTATCCTTTATGGCATAGGCTTGTGTACTATTCTCATATAGAAATTCCGGCAGATGGACCATTCCAAATTTACGCAAAAGGTCGTTTTTAATCGTTATTTGCGTGTTATTTACCGCCAGCGCCGTTGTCCCCTTCCACATCCATAAGTCCCGGTTTTCCGGATCCCGGGGATCCACGGTATGTTCCAGCCCGGCGGCGCTCATCATGTCCTGGATTGCGGTAATATTCCCTTCGGTGGGATTCAGGTCTAAAATACGCAGCAATCCTGTTTCAATTCCCGGGGAGCCTAGGGTTCCGCCCGGACCTTCTACCGGTTCCTTGGTTCTGGTTCCGTCGTAATTTATGTACAGCCCGTCCACGTCCCTTAAGTACCCGCTGCCGTCGTATTTCAAGCCCCCCGTACCGGTGAGCTGCCAAAAATCCCGGTCGGAATCGTAGGCGCCCAGGACGGCTTCGGTTATGGAATAATTTTGTTGATCCCGGGCATATTGATACCAGAGGGCTTCCCCCCGGAGGCCGGCGCTTAAGCCGTCCGTTCCGTAGGTTCCCATAAGCCCCAGGGCGGCGCCGATATGTCCCGCAACCGCGTTATTCCGCTCAATAATTTGTCCGTAAACGCCGTCATCCCTGCCGTTACGATAGGCCTCGTGGCTGAAAACAACATTTAACCCGAACCTGCCGCCCTCTTCCAGGGCATCCCGGCCCAGGAAAACGGTCTTTACTCCCGTATACTCATCGTATATACTTTCGGTACCTTCGGCGGATCTGTTTTCCAGATACCGGGTCCGCCCCTCCAGGACCGCTTCGAATTCGGCCCGGTTAACGGCGTCCCCCGAATACAAGGTCCTCATCTGACTTGCGTATTGCCGGGCGTTTTCTTCTTTTGAAACAAGGAGTTGGGCGTTTACCTTCCATGCCTCAAGCCCCCGGAGGGCGCCCATCATGGCCCCCGGACTCACGTCAACACCGCCGGTTCCAACGGCCAGGTTCACCCCGTCCCGGCCCAACTGTAACTCCAACAAGCCGGAATTTACCTTTCCGCCGGTCAGCAGGTCCAGATTAAGAAGGTTTAAGCCAAAATTCCCGTTAAAAGCGTAGTTTACCCCCTCTCCGGTAAGCCCCCCCGCAAGGGAAGACAGTTTCTCCCCATCCGTATAGAGCTGGCTGTAGAAACCCTCCAGGCCCCAATTCATCACCCCGGCGGTAAAGCCGCCGGTCATGCCGCTTAAGGCTCCTATGGAGGCGCTTTTCATACCGCCGGTAAATAGATCCCTTGAAAATCCGAGGCCGTTGTTTGAATTATAGGTAACGGCGTTTAACGCGCTGGTCACGGTTCCGGTGGTCAGGGACTGGAGCCCGGTCATCGCCGTCTGAACCATAACCTTGGAAATACCCGTAAGGTTTTGTGTAACCATTCCGGTGATCCCCTGCTGAAGAAAACTTGAAGAAGCGGAAGCGGCTAAGGAACCAACCCCGTTAAACGCCCCGCCTATCAGGGATCCTGCCGTGGTGATGGCCGCCTTTTTCCCAAACTCAAATCCCACCTCATCCCAGGTTTTAAAATTTCCGGCCACATCCATGGCGCCAAAAAGCAAATCATCGGATAAATTAATGGCGGTATTAATCACGGCCGCCGCCGCGAACCCGAGTCCTCCGGAGAAAGCCCCCGCCACCGCTCCTATCGCGGTGGAAGCTATGGTAGATACCGCCTGAAGGCCGGTATCTACCGCGCTTCTTATGCTTGGCGCCTGAAACCAACTGTCCCGGGAATCCCAAAGGGGTTTTTCCCACAAAGCGGAATTAACCGCCGCGATTCCGTTCTTTTCTTTTAACGACCAGTAGATATAGGAGCGCAGTAATTTTCCGAGCTGTCCTGTTCCATCATCCGAAAAAAGTTCGTGTATTTTCATATCGGATTTGACATCCGGTTTTACGGTTGGCCCTTCTCCGATATGTTGATTAAATAAGCCGGTATCGTTTGTATCGGTACCAAAGATCTTTTCGGTTATCCCTTGAACCTCCGTATACATATTATTTATTAAGGCCTGTACCGCCAAAAGGTCTAAATTTCTTATTCGATCTTCGTTTAAATCGGTGGATAGTTTTATAGGGTCCATCTGATAATATTCGTAACCATCAACCGACACCGATGTGGTTATCACCGGATCAAAAAGCGTCGAATGAACGATTACTTTTTTTACATACTGCCTTCCGCTTTTCCTCCACTGCCCCTCGATTATAAAGATATCATCCATGTTTTCATCAAAATTTTTATTAGCCTCATCGACGTTTTTGACCAGGTTATCAAGCGCTTCCTTTACCGCCTGCCGAACATGGACGGCCACCCTCTTTGCCTCCCGGGCCGCCAGTTCCTCGTTGGTTTCCTTTGCCAACATAACCGCCGCCGCTTGAATTGTTCCTGAATTCCAGGCGCCGGGCCCGCCTATGCCCCGGCGCACCTGGCTTGTTATCGTTCCGGCAATACCCTTCGCCGCGGCAAAGGCTGTTTCCAAATTTATAATCCCCGTGCTGTTCAGTAACTGCCGCAGGGTTTTTTCCGCTTCTTCCGTACTATTAACAAGGTTCATGCCCGCCGGATCCCGGGTATCCATTCTGCGAACCATCATTTCCGCTTCAGAACCGACCATGGCCAGCAGGGTTTCGGAAGCGGTATTATGCGCCGCTTCGGCAGCCAGATCCACCCATCGGGCTTTGTCTTCAAGCCCCGCAAGATACGCAACCGCCCAGGCATCGTTGACCCGTTTGTATTCTTCATTAAAATCTTTTATCCACCGGGCATAAGACTCCCGCATGGTTGTTATTCCTGTTTTCCAATCGATCCTTCCCCGTTCAAGGATGAGGCTTGACGCCTCCATCCAGGAACGGTATTTCTCCTGAAGGTCATAACGCTGTATGTCCCATTCCAGTTCCCTTGCGGTAAGTTCCGCGTTATACCTTGCCGAATACGCCCGTTGTATCAGCCCGGTTAATTCTTCGGCAAGTCCGATGTATTCGGTTTTATAACCGGCGCCATTTTCCATAATTCCGCTTAAATCACGCACAATGGTTTGTTCAAGATTTTCCAAATGGTTTTTTCGCGCCGGCGTTTTATATCCATAGGCGGATGCGGCGGCCTCATTCAGCTTGTTAATATCCGCGTTACCTTCAACAAACGCGGCAAAAACCTCACGGTATGTCGTTTCGTTTTTCAGCCTGATCTGTTCGTCCTCAATCCACGCCTGTTCAAAATTTCTTTTGTCGTCCTCCTTTTTGTTTCTGCTCCACCGGACTAATTCTTTTATGGCGTCAACGGCATTATTATAGGAACCGCCCATATCCTTTTCCATTTCCACCCAGTAGTTTTTAAGTTTTTTTATTTCCCCGTAATTAAGCCCCCCGGAAAGCGACAAGGCGGTTTCTATATTGTTCCAGCCGATTTTTTTATTCCCCCCTTCCATGCCGCTTAATTGGGCCAGTGTATTACAGGAATTAAGGTATGTTCCCAAATAAGCGTTTAAAGATTCAAGGGTCATTCCCAAGCCAACCCGGGATTTCTCGACCATTTCGTTTATCCGAGAAAGAGCAGGGGTAACGTGATTTATGGTGGCGCGTACTTTATTATATCCATTTTTATAAAAATGTCTGGCTATCGGAATTCGTAACTTGCCATTAAGCCGTGATTTTTCGTTGTTTAGTTTTGTCATTAGGTTTATATATTCGTTCTGCTCCGATATATAAGAGAACCCCTTGGAATCCCTGCCGCCGTTTCCCAGGATCGTTAAAATGGTATAAAATTCAAGATCCGCTTTTTCTTCGGCGCTCAACAGGTCCCAGGCGTTCTTTTGCGCCGCCGCCAATTCCCCGTACCTATAGGACCTCGCGATTATATAAACCGGCGTATCCTCCAGGAACCCGCCGTACAATACCGGCATCATCCCCAAATTTTCACCTTTATTCAGCGCTTCAGCGGGACTATACCAGTCCGCCATGTTTTCAAGTTTCGTATTATTACCAATTAATTGGCTTAGGAGGTAATCCCGGGCTAATCCCCATTGGCTGTATTTAGCGGCATCCGTATCAACTTCATACTTGACCATGTTTGTACTTAACCGCCGTAACGCTTCCTCAAATTGAGAAACCATATTTGTCTCAAATCCGGTATTCTCCCGGGGCTCAAAAAAATCCCGTAACGCCCCGGCCTGTCCGTTGGTCATTTCTTGGATTTGGAAGGAACTATTATACGCAAAACAAAGTCTGCCGTTTTTAATTTGTATTAAATCCATTAACTGCCATTCGCTTTTGCCGCCCGGCGGCTGATAGTCCGGCGGATAATTTATGGAAACGCCTAATTCGGCCAAGTACCGTTGAT
The DNA here is from genome assembly GCA_031278575.1 of Spirochaetaceae bacterium. Classification (GTDB taxonomy): domain Bacteria; phylum Spirochaetota; class Spirochaetia; order Treponematales; family Breznakiellaceae; genus JAIRMO01. The sequence goes on from JAITKD010000205.1 coordinate 7,780, forward strand.
AATTATCATAGTAGGTATTGTTTTTTTGTTTTTCCTGAGCAATCGCCTCTTCAAGCAAACCGAGGGCTTTTACGGATAATAACATCCGTTGAAAACTTTCCTGGTAATTGTTGTATAATTTCTCATATTCATTGTCCGCGTAGGGCCTTTTTTCCTCTTTTTCGTATAATCCGGCCAGGGCATTCAGGGCTACCGATGCCCGTTCATACCGTTCGCTGCTATACGACAGATCTTCATAAGGTTTTTTATAGTTTGCGGTGAATTCACTTGCGCCGGGATTGTTATCCAAATATGCGGTACTTGCCCATCTTCGGATCGCGTCTTCCGTTTCATAGGCGGCCCTGGTTTCCTCAAGAAGGGCATAACCTTTCTTAACCCTGTTGTAAATTTCGTCATATACCGATCCGGCGGAAGCAAAATCCGATGCCGCATTTCCATAGGCGGCGGCTTTAAGATTATACGTGTCCTGGAGGGTTATAATTTCATCGGATGTTTTTTCAAGTTCCGCTTTTATTCTGGCGCTGCTTTGTTTTGAAGCGGTATACCCCATGCCGAGTTGTTCAATTTCTTTTTCCAGGGAAGCGGCAAGGGCATAGTTTTTTTGAAATTCACCGGATTCCATATAATAGTTGTCATAAAAAACATAATCCACGGTTTTTATTAACCCTTCGTCCCAATCGAGAAGGGGATTGTCCTGGTATTTTTTTATCCCGGCCCGTATCGCTTCATCCCCTGCCGGATCCTGGGCATTCATAAACATCATGAGGGCGTAATTAAGCCGTTGGGTGTCCTGGGCCGCTTTTTCATAGGCATCCGCAAGAATGCCTTCCCGCCAATTTTTAGCGCCCTTTATCCCGTTATACGTCCCTTCAGGATTCCCCTGAATGCCCGGGGATACTTTTTTATCTTCGTTGCCGCTCCGGTTATTATAGTCTTCAAGAAAATCGGCGTCTAAAAATTGCCGCCAATGGCTTCTCCCTTCCCTTTCGGCGTCGCCTATGGTTTTATTCATATCCTCATAGGCCTTTAACAGGGCGTATTCATAATCCAAACATTCCTGACGCCCGGACAGGGTATCAAAAACAAGGGGTAATTCCCGGTTTATGATTTCATAAAAATAATCATACCCCTGTGTTTCATCCAGGGAACGGTCATCCCATTGACCGGACTGTACGCGCCGAACCGCTTCGTCCACGGATTTTTTCCGTATCTCCTCATCGGCATATCCGTGGTGTACTAACGCCATGGCCGTTAAGGCCTCCCGTAAGGCAGCCTCATCGTTAAAGGTTCCCTCACCGTGTTGTTTCGCCAGGTCCCGGCCGATTCTTTTTATGGTTTCTTCTTCAATGGCGGCTTTATCTATATAGGTAAATAGATCCGGCGGCAGTTGTAAAGCGGCGCTTAAAACCCTGGCGTCCCCCGGACCGGCATATACCAGGGTGTCCGCCACAAGCTGTACGGCCTGGGATTGTCTTTTAACAGTTTCTATTTCGTTTTTTACGGCGCCGCTGGAACCGGCGATACTGCCGTTGCTATAAATTGTTTTGGCCGCCATGTAGGAAATAAAAGATTCCTGCCACGTTTGTATCTCAACGTTGATCCATTGGGGCAGTGAATCAAGCTGTCCGTTCAATTTGGATAAAAAGATCGCAAGGTTGTGGGTTAGGGATCCTTCCATCCCGGCAAGGGCGGTTCCCATGGATTTTATGCCGGGAAGAAACGTGCCGTTCAGGTCGATGCCGTAGGACTTAAAAAGTTCCCCCATCTTTTGTAAACCCCGAAGCCCCATTTCCCGTACCACCGGCGCGGATTGAGGGCCGGTGATTTGATACGCCGTTAATAAGCCTTGGCTCCGGGCGGCCGCGGTCATCTCCGCTTCTAAAAGACCGTATCCGACGGCTTTTCCCGATTGGGTAACAAAACAGGATCCCCCGTTCAGAAACCACGCGACGATTCCCCCGGACCGGCCGGCGTTTTCCAGGGCCTCATAATAATCCGCTGTACTATACGCTTCGACAGACTCAAGGAGGCGCTGAAATTCTTTTAATGTGCCAAGAATCTCCGCGGCGTCCGAAGAACCGGCAAAACAAAACGTTGATAATAATTTCGCCCGGTCCCCCCCCGTAATTTCACCTAAAAAACAGGACAAAGCTTCCGTCTCCAGGGCAAGACGGGCCTTTAATAAGGCCCGGGTATCCCGTTCAACATCGTTATTGAGGCTGGCTTCAAGTCCCAGCCGATCAAAAATTTCCTGTTCCATGAGATCCGGCGCATACCCCCGGGCGTTAAAATACCAATCCCTGGTTGAATTACCGGCTAAAAGATCCAGGGCTTTCATCCTGGTTTCTACCTGAACCTGGGCCTGGGCTTTTGCCGTTTTTGTCATGGCGCTGATCAGCTTGTTGTATTGTTCCTGAATTTTCCCCTGATCCGCCGCCGGGGCACCGGCAAGGGCTTCTTTTTTTTCCAATAACAGATCTTCAATAAGGGCATAAAACGGATCATCCCCTTCAAGGCCAAACCCGTCAATAACATCCGGTATCGTATGATAAACCTCAAAAACATTGATTTTTGAAACAACGCCCATCAAATCGGCGAGGGATCTTCCAATCTCGTCGTCCCCCAAAATAAGATGCTTTAACATTTGTCCGGTAGTTTCAAGCTCCTGGGCAAATCCCAGCTCATGGGCCCGTTCAAGATACCGGACATATATCGCCCCCTCCCCTTCGGCGGTCAACAAATGGTATTTCCGGAGCAATTCTTCATATTTTGATACCAGTTCATCCAGGACAAAATCATTACGCCCGGCCGCATACGCGGCCATGATGATCGCGTACGCCTGATTTTTTTCTTCCAGTTTGTTTTCCGCGTCCCGCAGCGCGGCGGCCGCGCTACTCAGGGATTCCTGGGCTTCTTTTACCCCGGTTCCCGCGGCGCTTAACCGGGACAACACGGCTTCATACGCGGCGAGGGCATCATCATAGGATTGTTTCGCCTGCTCCCACGCCGCAATACCTTCACTATCGGTCATGCGTCCGGCGCTTAATTCTTCCGCATAGGAAACGACCGCCTCGGCGATAGTTTTTCGTTTTTCCCAATAACCGGCCACCGCTTTTGCCCGGATGAGTTCTATCTGATATTCGTCCAGATTAAAATCTTCACTTGCCGCGCCTTCGGCTAAGATATCCGTAAGGGCGCCGGTTCCCATCACCATATTAAAATCATTAATCAGGGCGTCCCGGGCGGCCTTGGCCTTATCAATATAGGAATCATACAGATCAGACCAGTTTTTTAACTCCTGGGCTATTTTAAAAGAATTACTAACGGGTATTCCCAATCTTTCTAATTGTTCAATCGCTTCTTGCTCCTGGGCTTTGCTTTTTTTTCCGTTTATAATATCTTTTATCAGCGGACTCATCTGGCCCCCGGATCCATACCGCTGTTCGTAGGCGGTCAAAACCGTCTGCCAATGGCCGGTGAGTTCCCCGGATATCCATGAGGAAAAACCTCCTCCCGCAAGAGAAGGGGCGTTCTTTTTAACGTATTGACTGAGCCAGAAATTGACGTTCTCCTGGGCCCCGGCCACAACGGCGCCGCAGGTAAGGTAGGTGTCCACCCAGGCTTTAGCCCGTCCTGTCCCGGCCTCGGTCCTGATCGCCAGGTCCCGTTCAAATTCGGCCCTCGCTCCGGCGATTGCGGCTTCAAGATTCTCCGACGCCCGCTTAAAAATCGCCGCCCCTGACTCAAAAAGGATTTTTGCTTTTGCTTCCCAATTACGCCGTTCCTTTTCAAGCCGGTCAAAGGCGTTACTCCAGGCTTCTTCCCCTGCCGCATAATATTGCCCCGCTTCCTGTTCCCATTCTATACGGCGTACAAAAAACCGCTCCTCCGCGTCCGCCCACGCGTTAAGGCCCCGCTCAAATTGTTCCCGGTAGGCTTCAAGCCATTCGGAACCGGCGAGGGCCAAATCGCCGTTACCGGTTTCAGCCGCCTCTATCCGGGTTTCCAGGGCGGTTATTCCCTGGGTACAGAGGGCTTCGGTTTCCGCTATCAGCCGGGCGGTAACCATAGCCGCCGCTTCTTCATCACTTTTTTTCCGTAAGCTCCACACGTCCCCGGTTCTTTGGGCGATAAAAATCCGTTCTTCCCGGGCGACCAGGGCTTCAAATTCCCGCCGCCTATCCGATACCGCGCTCACGGTTATGTCCCGAAGTTTTTTTTCAAAGGCTTCCCGATCTTTTTCGCTGATATAACCCAGGAGTTCAGGAAACAAGGAGGCCAGGCGGGCCTCATATTGGGCCGCGACGGAATCGATAATTTTTTCCGCGTTTTCCCGCCATTGCTGCTGATCCCCCTCCTGAGATCCCGCTGTTTCGCCGGGACGTATCACCAGGGGGTCGCCGGTTTCCTCATCATAACGGATCGCTCCCTTTTCATCCAAATGATATATAAACCCCAAATTGGTTTTCCTGATCTCCCGAACCGAATCCTCCGACTGTTCCACAATTCCGGTATTAAAAAAACGCCTCAGAAGCCATTGGGTAAAACGGTTCTCCAACTCCGCCTCACTCCAGGCGTTAATGGTTTCCCCCGCCGCCTCAAGGAGGGCCCGGTCTTCGTAAAGTTCCGTGGCGGCCAGCTCCCAGGCATTCCTGGCCATAACCATTCCCCGCCGGGCTTCGGCCATCCATTGTTCCGGGTTGATCTCCCGGTCCGCTTTTTGAAAATGATACTCAAAAGCCCCGGAATTAAAACCCAGGACATCCGGTTTTGTTTCTCCGGAAAAACCGCTCATACAAAAAACCAGGAACATCACCGCCGGGATGATCCTTTTGAGAAAAAAATAAAAAACTAGGGTCGTCATTTTTTGGCCTCGTGAAAGAGCGCCTCTATTCCGCACAAGCGGAATTTCTTTCCTTATCTTTTATAGGGTGAAAGGTAAAAAACAATGCTGAACCATATACCCGTAACGCGGGCAGCAGCGTTAATCCTGAAAGAACAGAAGCGCCGACTCCCAGGACCGTTACCACCGACAGGGTTCGGATCAGGGAATTGGTTTCTTCCTTTAAAAAGAGGAAGGGCGCCGCCCCGGTTATGGTAGTACCGCCGGTGGCGCAAAGGGCGGGGAGTTTTTTTCTGAGGGCCCGGTATAAACCGGCGGCAAGGCCGTTTTTGTTTTTTCCCCCCGGGGGGATACGGCGGATTTCATCGGTGATCAGTACCGAAGCGTTCACCGCCATACCGCTTACCGCCACCAAGGCGCAGGCGGCGGAGGATGTAACCGGCACCGCGGCGGCGGTCATAACCAGGGCGGGGACTGAAAGGGAAGGTAAAACCACCGACAGGACCGCCAGGGGAATTCCAAAGGATTCGTTCCCCGCGGCGATCACCATATAACAAAAAAGCAGGGCCAATAAAAACCAAAAAACCGTTCTTGAAAGGGTCTCCGCGGCGGCAACAGCATCCCGGTCAAATTCCAGGGTATAGCCCGGGGGGAGTTCCATATTCTCCAAAACAGCCATAACCCGATCCCGGACCTTTCTTGGATCCATGGGTTTGGTTCTGACGGAAATAGAGGCCGTCCGCCGGCGATCCTCCCGTCTGATACCGGAAGGTTCCGTTTCCGGGGGGGTATTTTTTTTAATAAGGGAATTGAGCCGTACCGCCCCGCCGGTATTTCCCGATTCCACGAGGAGCTCCCGGATCTCTTCCGGGGAAAGGGCGGATGTCCCCCGGCCCCGGACACGGACATCCGTCTCCCCCTGGGGGCCTATCCGTTTATAAACCACCGGCCCGTGTATCCCCCGCCGGGCACTATCGGCCAGCCGGGAAAATTGAATGCCCGCGGTTAAAAGCCGTTCCCGGTCAGGAATCAGGGTAAGCCGTTTGCTTCCTTCTTTAAAGTTCAGTACCGTTTCCCGGATCAGGGGAAGGGTCCCGCAGAACCGGGCCGCTTCCGCCGCCAATTCCCGGCATTTTCCGTCATCATCCCCGGCGATCTTGATCTCCCAAATCCGTTCGCCGGGGGATGTCTCCGGGATATACACAAAACCGCCGGGAATCCCCTGGGTTCTGACCAGATCCCGAAGGGTATCGGCGGGGATGATCCGGGGATCAAAGGAAACCAGGATCGACCCCGAAGCGGTCCGCGCCGCGGTCTGGACGTTTTCTATGCCTTCGTGTTTTTTTAATTCCTCCGCGTAAACCGCGAGGAGCCGGTCCGCCGCCTCCGCCCTGAACCCTCCCGCAAATTCAACCTGGGCATACAGGGAATTGCCGGAACTTTCGGCGCCGGCATCGGCCCCGGCCAAGGCCAAGGCGGTAATGCCCCCGGCGGAAATGAGGCCCCATACCATGAGGGGGCCATAGGGACGGGCCGTACAAAACCGCACCTGGGCGGCCAGGAACCGCAGCCCCCTCCGGCGTATCCTCCGGCGGGCTTTTTTCCAGGCCCCCGGAAGATTTCCGGGATTACCCGGCTTTTTACGGGGAACCTTCTCCGGGGGGGGTAACGCCGGGGCGGCCTTTAATCCCCACAGGAGGAGGGGCGGAATCAGGACCAGGGCCGCCGGAAGGGCCAGAAAGGTAACGGTTCCTATGGCCCAGGCCAGGGCGCCGATACCGCCGGCCAGGGATTCCATGGCGGTGAGGGGCAGGAGGGCGGCTATGGTGGTAACCGAGCCGGAAACCAGGGGAAGGCGGAGCTCCCTCAGGAGGGCCTTCCCTTCTTCCAGGGTCCGGGCCCTGCCCAGCCCTTCGGAACTGAGGAGGACCGCGTCCACCGCGGCGCCGGCCCCGGCGGAAAGTCCCGCCAGAAGCCCCCGGTCCAGGGAAAAACCCAGGAGGGATAACAGGGCCGCCGACAGGAGGCAGATAAAGGGAACCGTGAGCCCGGAAATCAAGGCCGTAAACACCCGCCGGTTCCGGTTTCCAAAACCGGAACCCGGGGTTTTGCCGAGGAGGGCCGTCAAAAGGGCTACCGCGGCGGCCCCCTGGAGGGCGGCGGCAAATACCGAACCATAGGCGGCGCGTTCTTCCGCCCCCCGATCCGAAAGAATTTTGAATTCCAGGGGCAGGCCGGCGAATTTTTCCAGTTCCCTTTTGATCAACCCCGAAAGTTTCGCCGGGTTCGCATCGGCCCCGGGAAGGACGGCGATCACCGCAACGCTTTTTCCGTTAAGCCGGGAAAAGGATTCCGGCTCCCGGTTTTGTTCGTACAGACGGGCCGCGTCTTTTAACCGGCCCTCCCCCCCTTCGGGAAGGGGAAGGAGGGCATCCGCCAGGGCAAGGCCATCCTCGTACCGGCCGTCCAGGGTAATAAGGATCTCCCGGTCCCCGCTTTTGATAAATCCCCCGGGGAGGAGGACATCGTTTTCCCCCAAGACGCCGGCGATCCGGGAGGCGTCAAGACCCCGGGACGCGGCTTCTTCCGGTTTAAGGGCGATCACGATTTCAGGAAGTCCCGTACCGGAAACTTCCACTTCTCCGGCCCCTTCCAGGGCTTCCAGGGCGGGTTTAACGATCCGCTCCAGGTACTTCCCCAGGGAGGAATCATCATCGGCGCTAAAAACCGCGGCGGTCCAGAGGGGGAACCGGGAATCGTCGGAGGAGAGGATCTCCGGCCGCTGGGCCGACGAGGGCAGGGCCTCGTAAACCCGCTGGGCCGCTTCCCGTACCGCCTCATAAGCGCCGGGAACCTTCCGTCCAAAACGGACAAAGGCCCGGACCTTTCCGTTTTCACTGGTAGTCATAATGTTTTTGATCCCCCCGATGGAAGAAAGGGCATCCTCCAGGGGAATAGCCGCGGTTCGTTCCATCTCCCGGGCATTTACCCCGTAATGCCGCAGGGTAATGGTATAACCGGAATTCCCGCTTTGGTTTTCTCCCCGATCCGCCCCGCGTATCACCATAAAAACCGACAGGGCGGTAAGGGCGAAGATCACCCCCAGGGCGGCTACGGGTTTTTGCAGCCAGGTTGGACTTGATGTCATAGCGCCTCCGGGAATCGTTCCCGAGGGCCTTCCCCGGCCTTGAGAAAGGGGATAAAAATCGGGGGCAGGGCAAAAAGGGTAAGCAGGGTAGCAGCCCCTATGCCCCCCAGCATGGCCGCCGCCATGGAATGCTGGTTTGAACCCAGGGGGGAGACGACCAGGGGCAGCAGGGCAAAAAGGGTGGTCAGGGTCGTGGCCAGTACCGGGCGGAACCGTTCAACGGCGGCGGAATAAACCGCGGCCGCCGGCGGAAAGCCCCGGTTTGTTTTTTCCACGGCGGTCTCATAAAGGAGGATCCCGTTGTTCACCACCAAACCGAAGAGTACCACCAGGCCGAGGATCGAACCCGAATCAAGCCCGGCCCCGGCGAATAACAGGGCCGGGCCGGCGCCGGCAAGGGAAAAGGGGATGGTCAGCATGAGGATCCCCGGGAGTATAAAGGATTCAAACTGGGCGGCCATAGTCATATAGAGGAGGATCAGCACCAGAAACAGGGTAACAACCAGGGAAGTCCGGTACCGGCTAAAGACGGATTCATCCGCCCGGGAAATCCCCGGGGTCTTGTTTAATTCCTCCAAAACCGGGGATAACCCGGCTTCCGCCCCCGGCAAGGGAAGGACGTCCAGGTATATCACATCCCCCCGGTCCAGCCGGGCCAGGGCAGCCTCGGCCTGGGCCTGTTCGACCCTGCCCAGGGCCCCCAGAAAAACCGGCCCCCCCTCGCCGGCCCCCAGGGGAATAGCCTCCACCATGGTTTCAGGCCGGAGAAAATCCCGGCGCAGATCCCCGGAAACCCGGATTTCCAGGGGCCGCCCCTCAATCTCCAGCCTGGCGGCCACCAGCCCTTCGGTGGCGGCGTGAACCATTTCCGCCATCCCCGTGACGGAGATCCCCAAATGGGCGGCGGCCTCCCGGTCCGGGTAGATCCGTAACTCCGGCCGGGCCCCGGAGGGCCGGAGGCTGACGGAGGCGGGGCCGGCCAGGGTCTTCACCCGTTCCGCCGCCTCCCGGGCCTCGCGGGCGGTTTCTTCCCGGTCCTTACCCCGGACGGCCAGGGTATGCCCCGGGGACAGTCCCAGGAGACGTTCGGTCTTATCCTGGGGATAGGCGGCGGTACCGGCGGTTCCCGGTGGAAATTGGGTGAGGAGGGGGCCTTCCAGGAGTTTTTGGATATCCGCCATAGCCTTAACCGGACTGGCCCCTTTCCGTAAGACGCACCGGAGCCGGAGTTCCTCTTTCCGGTAATCCGTATCCGCCCGGCGGCCCAGGTCCTCTTCCTCCGCCCCCGCCCGGCCGAAGATCTTCCCTATGGGGGGAAGCTCCGATAAGGCATGGGAGAGGAGTACCCCGTACCGCCCCACCGCTTCCAGGTCCGTACCGGAGGGGAAGACGAGGCTTACCGCCACTTCCCCGGCTTCGTCGGGGAATACAAAGGCCGCGGGCCGGGTAAAAAGGACGGCCCCCCCGGCAAGGCTTAACCCCGCGGCGATGAGGAGTACCCGGCGGGGGCGGCGCAGGCCGGAGCCAAGCAGCCGCCGGTACCGGCCGGGGAGGTTCCCTTTCATCCCCGGGGCGGGGGAAAATTCGTGAAAAAGGCTAAAAAGGGCCGGCAGGGCGAGCTGGGCAAAGATCCACCCCGCGGTAATTGAGGAAACCAAAGAAACCGACAGATCCCCAAAGAGGGCGCCCAGGGGGCCGGGGAGGAAAACAATGGGAATAAAAACCACCGCGGTGGTAACGGTGGAGGCAAAACTCGAACCGGATACGGTGGATACACAGGCCCCAACCGCTTCGGGCCGGGGCCGCCGGTTCCGGCCCGAAAAATTCCGGTGGAGGAGATCCAAAACGATTACCGCCGTATCCGAGACCAGGCCTATCCCCAGGGCGATTCCCCCCAGGCTCATGCTGTTAAGGGATCTTCCGCTGAGGGCGAGGGAAACCAGGGCCGCCGCGGCGGACAGGGGAATGGAAAGGGCGGTGAGGACGCTGTACCGAACCTGACGGATAAAAAAGGCCAGGATTCCAAAAACCGCGGCCGTTCCCAGGACGGCGGAAACCCCCAGGTTTTTTACCCCCTCCAGGACGGCGCCGGAAGAATCGTATACCAGCCCGAGCTCCAGATCCCGGGAAAAGGCGGCCTTTGCCTCCTCCAGGACCTTTTTGATATCCCGGGATAGCTTTACCGGATCGGCCCCGGGACGGCGGTATATTTCCAGGGCCGTCTGTTCCCGGTTATCACAAAGAAAAACGCTCTTCCGCCGGGCCAGCCCTTCCCTTAGTTCCGCCAGTTCCGAAATCCTGACCAGCCCCGAACCGGCGGGTACCAGGATTTGGGAAAGCTCCTCCACCGATTGGGGACGGCCGGAACTGACCACCACCAGTTCCGTATCCCCCTCCCGGGCGTTTCCCGCGGGGATATCCGCGGTTTCCGCGCTAAGGTACCGGGCCAGATCCCCCGGACTCAGCCCCCCGGAAAGGGCCCGGGGGATATCCAGGGTAATCCGGGCTTCGGGGGTTTCCCCACCCACGAGGATCACCGTTCCGACCCCGTCTATCCTTCTCAGCCGGGCCCGTAATTCATATTCCGCCAAATTCCGGGCAAAAACCCCGTCCCCGGCAGGGGAAAATACCGACAGGATACTATGGGGCTCCTGATTGGGATCCCCGGGGACCACCATGGGTTTTTTCGCCCCCTCGGGAAGATTGGGGTATACCGCGTCAATCGCCTCCCGGACCAATACGGAGGCGCCGTTGGGATCGGTCCCCCACCGGAAATCCAGAACCACCACCGAAGCCCCGTCCCGGGAAATACTCCGCAGCCGCTGGAGCCCCTTGACCGCGGAAAGGGCGTCCTCCAGGGGGATGGTAACAATGGACCGTACATCGGCGGCGCCCATGCCGGGGTATAGGGCCTCTACCGTAACCCGGGGATAGGAAAAATCCGGGAGCCTGTCCAGGGGCAGTACCGAAAGGGAAAATCCGCCCCCCAAAACCAGGACGGCCATAGCCATCATAACCGTTACCGGACGGTTTACACAAAACCGGATCAAATTTTTCACATCCCCTCCTATTTTAAAAGCGGAATTTTGAAGGCCCCTTCATTCCGGTTCCCCCGGTTGTCCTGAAGACCCGAAGCGATCTGAAAAATCACCACCCCTGAATCGACGGTATTGGTCAAGACCCCCTTGACTTTTATTCGATAATGTGCTTCCCATGCCGGCGGCTTATCGGGAACGGAAAAATTATCGGCCTCCATGCTCCGGGGGGAAAAGGAGAGGGCGTTATTGGTGGCATCGACCCGGAAAAGGTTCATCAGGGAAAAGCGGTCTATCTCCGCCCCCGGAATAACATCAAAATAGAGTTCTACCCAGGTCGGGGTTGATACCTCATAGGGATACCGGTTCTCCCCGGGGTTGACCGGTAACCCCCGGAAGGGCTCTTCCGCCGAAAAGGCCAGGGCCTCCTCATCCGTAGGATCCCCGGGGGCCATGGGCATACGGAACCCGACGAGCCGGGGGGGCCTTGAGGCGGGGCCGTCCGCCCGGATACGGAAAACCGTGGGATCGGGGCTTTCGTTTCCCCCGGCGTCCCGGACCCCGGCGTTCAGCCGAAAAAGATAGACCCCCAAATAACGGGGGGTTTGGGTAAAGCGAAAAACCACCCCGGCGGCATACCCCGGCGGGGTTTCCGCTTCAAAGGTCAAGGCGGGTTCCACGACAAGGCGGTTTTTGAGATCCGCCGTATCCACCGGTTCGGAAAAATCAAGCCTGAGCCGGTAGGAAGATTCCCAGCCGGCATTTTCCCGTTTCAAGGGGCCGGTTTCCTCGGGGAGCAGTTCCAGCGCCCGGTTCCCCTCCGGGTCCAGGGCGTGGGCCGCCTCCAAACGGGGCGGGGTTGTATCATTCCCCACAATAAAATAACCGGTCCATTCTTTTCCCAGGGTAAGCCCCAGGGCGCCGGAAAAATCCGGGGAAACGCGTATCCGGTAGGTGGTTCCCCTCTCCCAGGGTTCCTGGGGTACAAAAACCGCCCGCCGGTCCCCGGCGTCCAAATGCCAGGAACCTCCCGCGGAAGGACTAAAAGAAATGGCGTTAACGCAGGAGTTGGCCTTGACCGGTTCGGAAAATTCCATACGGATCTCCCGCCGCGGCTCGGTTATAACCCCCATATCCGGGGGATCCACGGACAGAACCGAAGGACGTTTCCCCGCTCCCCGGGTAGAAAAGGGGGCTTCAAATTTTTTGTCCATCGAAACCCCGGCCCGGTCCCGGGCGTCTTCCAGGATCGTGAGCACGTAGTTCCGGTTTAACTCCAGGGGAAGGGCGGGCTTAAAAACCAGGGTCCGGCCCTCCCATATAAAAGAACCGTCCAAAACCGTATCGTCTTCGGTTAAAGAAAAAGCCTGTTCCACCGTGAGCCGGTCCGGATCATGGGAAAAGGAAATCGACACCATAATATCCCCGGGTTCCCCGTGGTACCCGGTTCCGGGGGTCCATTGGGTAACCTCAAAGGGGGAAAGCCGGAGGATGTCACAGGAAAAAAAGGGGCTCAAAAAAAATATCCCCCAGAGGGCCCGAAAAAACAGTCTAATGTCCGCTTTTTTATATAAATCTACGGTACGGTTCCCCAGGGCTGAAGTTTTAGGGCCGCCTCCGGGTTTAGGGCTGTTTATCCGGTTCATAACCCAAAACCTCCATATAGATGTGGTAAGAATCTTTTATATAGGAACCCCGGCCATTGGCGATACCGTTTTTACCGCCGGGGATGGTGAGCCGGTAAAAATGGGGTTCCCCGGATTTCCCCGGCTCAAGCCCTTCCCATTTCAAAAGCAGGGTGTCTTCGGAACAGGTTACGGCGGTAAGGACCGCCGGGCCCAAAGACGCCGGGAACCAGGGGTCCAGGGAAATTTCCAAGGCGGCGGCGGCCATAGCCTCCTGAGTAAAGGGAAGGGAAAACCGAAGGGTAACGCCGGCGGGGGCGGTGGAATCGGCCAGGGGGAACGCGTAATACCCGGAGTCCCCGCCGCCGGGCATTTCTATCGGCGGCTCCTCGTTCACGGATAACGAAGGGATCCGTAAAAAGGGGATGTCCGGGGTAAAATAACATATAAAATCTTCACCCATCGGCAGGCCGCTTGTATCTTTGGTATCCCCGGAAACAATGAGGGTATAGGGGGTCTCACCTTCCGGATCCCTATCGGGAATATAAACCAGGGAAGCGGCGCTTAATACTTCGATTCTTCCCGAAAGGGAAGGTTCAAGCCGCACCGCCTTCCGTAGGCCCTCCTCATCCATGGGTTTATTAAACCGAATACCGATACCCTGGCCGCTCCCCAGGCCGTCCTGAATATCCGCGCCGGTCCTTACCCAGGGGAGGAACGGGGCCGTATTCGGGGAACCCGCATCGGGGGGATCGGCGCGTACCAGGGGGAATACCTCCACTACCAGGGGAAGGGTCCGATCAAGGTCGGTGGTAAACTGGGCGGACACCGGCTTTACCAGGGGCGATCCTTCCCGGCTCAAGGCGTGGTCCAGGCTCCAGGGGTAGGCGGTCCAGGGGGACAGGGGGGTGCCGGGACGTATCGTGAGGATCCGGTCATCCTCGTCCCATTCAAATTTTTTGTCCCCCACCCCGTCCCAGGTGAAACCTTCCTCGGTACTCCGGCGATCCATGGGTACCGAAAAGGCCAGCCGCAGGATCCCCCCCGTTTCCGCCGTTACCCCCACCGAAGCGCCGTCGGCGGGGGAAAAGGAAATGACCCCGGGAAATTCGGGCCGGGAAACCGCAAAAAACGGAAGATATTCGGTAAGCCTGAGTTCCCGGCCGTCGGCGGCATAAACCTGCCCCAGGATGCTCAGGGTATATCGCCTTCCGGCGGTCCACCCCGCCACGGGGGTAAAAAAAAGGGTGTTCCCCTTCCATTCAAGATCCCCCTCAACGGATCCTCCGGAGAAACTCACCGAAACCGCCTGTTGGGTATCTGTTTCGATCATCTCCGTATCAAAGGTAAGGCCCACCGGGGTATAATAATCTTCCAGGACCCCGTAGGGTTCACCGGGTATGGTCCGTACCCCAATGGGCCTCAAATCGGCAATGGCGCAGGAACCCAGGAGGAAAAGGCCGATCAAAGCCGCCGTCATTATCCGGGGTTTTGTCTTCCCGGATCCGGGAACAGCCGGATCAGTCCGCCGCCGAAACATATACCCCATCCCGCAAACTCCCGTCGGGCCGCGCCACCACAATATCCCCCGGAAGAAGGCCGGTTTCAATTTCCCGCTCCTCCCCCAGGGAGGGACCAAAACGGATGTTCCGCTCATGCAGGGTATCCCCGCTGATCACGAAAACCATCCCTTCGTTGTTTTTTTTATTCACTATGGCCGAATCGGGGATGACCGTAACCCTCCGGGGGGGGCCCAGGGTTATGGAAACCCGGGCAAACATCCCCGGTTTGGGAAGGGTCTCCCCCATTCCCCGGGCGATACTCTCCGGGGAGAGGAGGACCCGCACCGAAAAGGTAAAGGACTGGCTGTCCGCCACGGGGGATACTAAATCCACCGTCCCCTCATAAGTACCCCCGGTTCCGTCCAGGCTTATCGTGGCGGCCATTCCCTTCTCCAAACGCAGGGCGTCCTCTTCCCGTACCGGGAATACGCCGTAGAGGGACTCCGTATCCATGAGGGTAAGGATCTTATCCTCCCGTTTTACCCGTTCACCGGTTTCCATATAAAGGGCCCCCACGGTTCCGGGGATGGAGCTTTTTATCACCAGTTCCGATTCCGCCAGGATCGCGGATTCCAACTCCTTCGCGGCCGCGGCAAGACTGGCCTGGGAAGCCTGGACCTCCGCCCGGAGGGTAGCGGTGGCCAGGGTTATATACAAACGCCGCCGTTCCGCGTCATTTTTCGGCAGGGGAAGCCCCGCGGCAGCCAGATCCTGGTCCCGAAACCCTATGCGGCGGATCTCCAGATCCTTTTCCAAAAGCCGGATGTTTTCCTCCTCCGCTGCCAGGGAAAACCGGCCGGTCCGTATGGCCTCTTCGGTAACCCCCCCGGCCTCGTAGAGGGCTTCTTCCCCCTGGTGCTTCCGTTTCTGTTCCCCGTGGACCTTCCGGGTCTGTTCCAATTCGGCCTCCGCCTTTTCCAGGTTGAGGATCTGGGCTTCCGCCTGAAATTCCCCCTCCAATAAACGGGACCGGGCCAGGTCCAGGGCGGCCCTGGCCTGGGAAAAGGTATTTTGGGCCCTGCCCACCGCCAAGGAAATCTGGGGATTTTCCAAAAGCGCCAGCGTATCCCCGGATTTAACCGTGTCCCCCTCCCGGTAATACAGGGCGGCCAGTACCGCATCCTGGGGGGCGGCGACATCCACTTTTTTAAGGAAAGACAGGGTCCCGAATCCGCCGATCACGTTGGGTATATCCCGTTCCCCGATCACCGCCCCCCGGACCTGCCGGGGGGTCTCGGTATTCCCCCGTTCCGGGGGGGAACCGCAGCCCGGTAGGATCAGGGACAAAAGAAAAGCCGCCCCCGTAAGGACCCCGGTAAAGGTCCGGGCGGCGATACGCCTATTCATGGGAGCCTCCGTAATAATCGGTTTCACCTGAAAACAAGGCCAATTCCCCGGGACGGAGATCCAAAAAACGCTCCAACTCCCTTTCCGCCCCCAGGAGGGCTATGGCGGTTTCCACCAGGGATAATTCCCTTTGGGTGTACTCCTGCCGGATTTCCATAAGATCAAGCCGGGTAATCTGCCCCAGATTCAGGCGTAGTTCCGCGAGACGGAACTGTTTCGCCGCCAATTCCAGGGATTCCAGGGCCAGGATCCGCCTTCTGTCGATGAGGCGGCATTTTTCCGCCGCCAATACCGCCAGCCGGCCCGTTTTTTCAAAACTCAGCCGGAATTTTTTCTGTTCCAGGGACAGGGCCAGATCCGCGGAACGGCCGGTCATGGCCGCGGCGGGATCGGGCAGGGGGGACAGGGTGTTTTGCAGCCGGGCGTTTCTATCGTAGGGAGGTTCCATTCCCGCCGAACCCTGGATGCCGCCGGAAAACCAGGGAGAAGAAAATTCGACCGCCAGCCCCACGGTCCAGCTATACCGCGTCAGGGGGTACCGTTGGCCGCTTAAGGTGAATCCCCCGGTCAACCGGACCGTGGGCATCCAAGACAACCGCGCGTACCGGGCCTCGGCCTGTTTTTTTACGATGGCATACCGGGCTTCGGTAAGGTCCGGGTTCCTGGTTTGGGCCCGGTCCCGGATATCTTCCTCCCCCGGTAAGATCGGGGATCGCCGGACATCCACGGCCTCCAAAAGCGGGGGAAGCCGTTCCAGCCCCAGGGTCTCGGCCAGTTCCTGTTCCGCTTCCTCCAGTTCCATTTTAAGGGAGAGGATTTCTATCCCCTCCCCCGACAGGGTAAGATCCGCCCCGGCCAAATCCGACGGCAGGGCCAAACCGAGTTCCGTTTCCCGGAACAGGATGTTCCGCTGTTCCCGCAGGGCTTCCCGGGCGGCCTCCCGAATCGCCAGTTGGGCCCGGACATACAGTACATTCCGGTACGCCCCCAGGGCGGCCTCGGCGATTTCCCCGGCCATCCGTTCCAGTTGGGCCCCCAGCAAGGTCAGTTCCGCCCGTTCCACGGAACGGCTTATGGCGGTCCTCCCGCCGTCCCAAAGGAGCTGATCCAGGTTAATGCCGTAGTTTTTTAAAAAAGAATCGCTTCCCCGGGTAGAAACCCGGTCGTCTTCGGAAACATTCAAGGACAACCGGGGGAAATAGGCCCGCCGTCCCAGGACCCAGGCCCCTTCCTTAAGGGTCCGCAGGGCGTATTCGTTCCGCAGTTCATCCGAAGCGTTTACCGCCATCAGGGCGGCTTCGGCAAAGCCGATACCCGGTTCGGCCCAAAGCCCGAAGGCCGCCTCAAAAAAAAGGACCAGGAAAACCCTTTTCCCGTATACCCGTACCGCCGAAACATTTCCGGTTTTCATTTTTTTAAGGCCCCCGCCGCCCTTTTAACCGCGGTCCGTAAAAAACGGTCTAAAACCGGGGATGCGGACAAACTGATATTTCCGGTGCCCGCGGCCCGGCCTGAAGCCAGGGGTACCGGATCCCCGGCCCCTTCCCCGTTTTGCCGGATAAAAACCTCCACCGAGACGGACCGCCGGGTTTTCCAGCCGGAGATATATTCCCGTTCAATGGCCCGGATATCCACCCGGTAGGGGGCCCTTTCCTCCTCCGGTACCAGCAGGTACTTCCGTTCCAGAAAAAAGAGGGGCGCCCTGCCCCGGATCTCCTTTTCCACCGATGTCCGGTCCGCCGGCTTATCCACGGAAACATCCCCCAGTTCCAGGGCGCCGATTAGCTTCGAGCGGTTTTTGGAGGACCAGGAATTACCCGGGGCAAACCCGGAAGAAACACAGCCGGAAAGGACCGCCAGGGTTCCCCACAAAAAAAGGTATTTGAAGCGGGGCCTTTTCATCGTTGGGCCTCCCGGATGGCGGATTCTAAGTTTTCGATGCTCCGAAACAGGGGGGTATCCCAGGGGAGGAGGCTTTTGGCGCTCCGGAGATCCAGCAGGGCCCCTTCCCCATTCCCCCCAATCCACCGGAGCCGGGCCCGGTCCACAAAAACCAGGGCCGTTTCCGCGGAGGCCTCCACCGCCCGGTCAAGGAAAACCGCGGCGGCTTCCTCCCCGGCAGGCCCCTTGTGCCGGTGGAGTTCCGCCCCCAGCCTGAGGGCCCGGATATTGGCGGGATCATCCGCGAGGAGGGTGTTAAGGATCCCCTCGGCCGCTTCCGGCTTACCGGTTTCCCGCAGCAGCCGGGCCAGGTATAGGGATGCTTCCACCGAAGAAGGCCGGATCGACAGGGCCCTTCGGAAAGAACCTTCGGCGGCTTTTAAATCGCCGGAAAAATATTCCGCCTTACCCCGCAGGACCAGGGCCGGCGGAAAGGACCGTATTCCCGAAAGCAGGGAAATAAGTTCCTTAAACCGGCCTTCCCTATAGGCCGCTTCTGAACGGACATACCGCAGGAGGGTATCATCATCAACCTTTGGGGAATTACAGGAGGTCGACATAAAAACCGCGAGGAGCGCCAGGGCCTTGAAAATCCACAACCCCGCCGCCAGCGATCGGAATATGTTCTCTTCGCAATGGATCAATTCCGGTCCCATGGTTACCCCCTGGAAATATAGAACAGCCGTTCCGCCAGCCGTCCCGAAGAACCCGCCGCTTCCCGGGCGAACCAGGTCCTAAAATCCTCCTGTACCGCCAGGGCCCGCATGGCTCCGGCGGCGTACAGGGTATAGGGATTGTCGCGAAGGGAAAGCAGGCCGAAAAGTTCCGTTAATACCCCGGGGGTATCGGAAGATACCGCCCGGACCACGGATATTTCAATTTCCGCCAGGGTCTTGATGTTGTTTTTTTCTTCAAAGGATAATCCCAGGGTTTCCGCAAGGATCCCCCGGCACTCCTCCGCAAAGGGCCCCCGGGGGGCCAGGTTGATACATTCTTCGGCGTATTCCCCCCGAAGGTTCCCGGAAAAATTTCGGGCCCCCCGGTACCAATATTCGGGGAACCTTTCGTACCGGGCCCGGATCGCCCCATAGGCGGCAAGTACCTGACGGGAGGGTTCCCCTTCCTCAAGGCGGCACACCAAACACATCCATTGGGCAAAAGAGTCGGGTTCGTCCCGGGCATCAAAAAGGGTTTCCAGACTCAGCCGCGCCTTTGTCCATTGTCCGTGGTGGAAGGCCAGGAGCCCCCGGACGGCAAGCAGGGCCTTTTCCCGTTCTTCTTCCCCCAGGGACGGGTCGATAAGATCAGGATTTTCCCCCCGGGTTTCGTAAAGGGACAGCACCGCCCCAAGCCCTTCCGCAATACCCTCCCTGGTTATCCCGCCGCCCAAGCC
The DNA here is from genome assembly GCA_031278575.1 of Spirochaetaceae bacterium. GTDB lineage: Bacteria > Spirochaetota > Spirochaetia > Treponematales > Breznakiellaceae > JAIRMO01. The sequence continues at coordinate 26,674 of JAITKD010000205.1, forward strand.
ATAGGCCCAGGAGAGTTCCTTATAGGCGGCGATAGCCGCCCCCCCATAATCGCCCAACCCTTCCCGAAGCATGGATTCGGTAAGCCCTATCCCCGGCTCAAAGCCCCGGGACCGTTCCGTTTCAGCGAGTTCTTCCAGGGCGGCGGCATAGGTCCCCCCATAGGCGGCGGGAAACAATTCCGTTCCCGCCGGTTCAGGTTCCGGCGGCGTTTCCCGGAGGGCATCCGGGAAACAGGCGGTCAACACAACGCCAACCAACACCGCCGGCCAAAAAGCGAACCGAGGGAAGCCGTTCCAAAAACTGAAGTTTCGGGACAGCCTTAATTCTTTAAGAAACAATCGTTTTTTTATCATACGTACCCCCAATCTATATAAGGCACTGACTTGGGGATTTGCTTTAGTCGGAGGGAAAAATTTTTCTTTTTTTTTCAGGAATTTTATACTTTTCTTTTTTGTAGTATTGAATTATAATAAAGAATCCCCGAATCAAGCTCCGGGGTATTAAACCAAAAAGGGCTACGCCCTAATAAAAAGTTTGTGCTTCACACCGGGGCGGCAAACCGCCCCGGAACAGGTGTAACTCCAAGGATTTCTCGATGAAATTTTTGAACCCTATATGCTTGTTTATATGTATCCTCTCTCTTTGTTTTTCAGCGTGTTTTACCCCGAATTCTCCGGCAGCTTCCCTGGCAGCTTCTCCGGCAGATTCCCCGGCAGGAGATACCGATACCACGGTTTTTAACGATACCGAACTTTTTACCGTCACGATCGCCATTGCGGGGGACGGCCAATCCCGAAGCGTGGCCGGCCTTCCCCGGGATAAGCTCAAAGCGGGGTCCGGGGTCCGTAACTTCGCCCAGCTTATCGTCCTGGATACGAAAAGCAAAAAACTCATGGGCTTTGCCGAGATCCACCAAAGCGGTGATATTACGATTAACGCCCTGCCCCTGGGGAAGACCTACGCCTTCCTCCTGCTGATGGGGCATTGGAAGGGCGAGGAGGGGCAGGATGGGCAGTGGGTACCGGCCCCGGACGACCCGTTCCCCACCCTTTTGAACGCCGGGTTAACGGAGTATATCCTGAACGCCGGGGATTCCGCCAAGATAGGGATCGTGATGTATCCCCTGGTGGTGAATACCGTCTTTACCGAGCAGGTGGAGTCAGGGTCCGGGCAGACCGTCCACCCGCTCGTCGAGGAGGGGAAACCCAAACCGGCGTACCTTTTTCCGGGGAACTGGACCGTAAACTGGGCAATACAACGGACAAATCCGGGTACGGACGGGTTAGAGCGGCTGATCGCGGCGCAAGCGATAATGGAAAGCACCGGGTATGATCTGGAACCAGACCACTATACCGGAGGGGAACTGAAGATTCAGAAGCTGCGGTACATAACCCCCGATGGGCCGTGGGAACCGGAGCCGGGGATCACGAGTACGACAAAGGATATTTCCTATGATATATCGGCCTATACCCAGGCCATAGGGAGCGGGGGGGCGGTGAACTTCAACGTGGAATACGTGCCCTTTAACCTGACCGCCGCGGCCGATTGGCAGATAGCCTATAACGCGAAGCCGGTGAACACGGCATGTGCGGACGGTATACCGAAATGGATCATCCGGAACGGGGTGAATGAC
>JAITKD010000222.1 GCA_031278575.1 Spirochaetaceae bacterium
ATCCCGGATATCCCAAGTTATGGAAGAACATTACCTTTATTGGCGGCATGCCGTGGAGTAACGCTCCGTGCGGTTTTGACTTCAATCGGCGCACGCCCCCTTAGGGAAACGCTGATTAACTTGACGCTCATCGCGTTTCCCTAATGTATTTGCTCATTTCATGGTGCAAATGGGGTAAACTTTGTTTACCTTGCGTTAAAGGAGCGCCGATTTATTCTCGATTGAATAAATCAGTGCTTCCTTAGGGGGCGCCGGCCTTAAAACACCGAAGCCGGTGGGGATGACGGTTCCCCGGGGGGGAAGGGGCGGAGTTTCCGCCGAGGTCCCGCATTTCCGGGTGTTCCCGGAAGCAGCGTTCTTCCGCCAGGGGGCAGCGTTCGGCAAAGGCGCAGCCGGTGAGTTGGGTTACCGCCTTCCTGACTTCCGTTGCCCCGGAAGGGGCCTCCGCCGCGGCGCCGGTAACCGCGGAAAAGAGGAGCCGGGTGTACGGGTGGAGGGCGGCGCGGTAAAGATCCCCCGCGGGGGCCTCCTCCATAAGTTCCCCCCGGTACATGACCCCGATGCGATCGCAGAAATAACCGGCCACTTTGAGGTCGTGGGCGATAAAAAGGAACGAGAGGTTCCGGCGGGAACGGATATCCAAAAGGAGGTTGAGGATCTGTCCCTGGATGGAAACATCCAGGGCGGAGACGACCTCGTCGCAGATGAGCAGGTCCGGCGCCATAAGCAGTCCCCGGGCTATGGAGATCCGCTGCCGCTGCCCCCCGGAAAATTCCGCGGGACGCCGTTCCAGATCGGCCCTTCCCAAACCCACCTCCTCCATGATGGCCTCCGCTTCTTTCCGGCCCCGCCTTTCCCCGGGCCAGCGGGAAGAGCGGCGGTACCCCGAAACCAGGACCTCGTAAATAGTCATCCGGGGGTTCAGGGACCGGGCCGGGTCCTGGAACACGTATTTGACCTTTTCCCGGTATTTTTTAAGTTCCCCCGGATTTAGGGCGTTGATATCGGTGGTATCCTGAAAAAGGATGGTTCCCCCGTCACTCTCGTACATCCGCACGAGGAGCCGGGCGGTGGTGGTTTTCCCGCACCCCGATTCCCCCACCAGCCCATAGGTTTCGTTTTTCCCGATGGAAAAGGACACCCCGTTCACGGCATACACAAAACGGCCGAAGCGGGCGAAAAACCCCGCCTCCAGGTTGAAACGTTTCTGTAAATTCGTTACCGTGATTACCGCCATCAGATACCTCCCCGGAAACAACGGAGTTCATAGGCTCCCCCGGGGGGGCCGCCGGGTAAAAGGGGCGGGATCCCTTCCGTACAGCGGCCTTCCGCAAAGGCGCAGCGAGGGGCGAAGGGGCAGCCCGGTTCGGGGTTCGCGGGGTCCGTTACCTTGCCGGGAATGGAAAAAAGCCGTTCCCGGGAATAGTGGCTGCCGAACCGGGGGGAAGCGGCCAGGAGGGCCTTGGTGTAGGGGTGGCGGGAGCGGTCAAGAATAAACTCCGACGGCCCCGATTCCATCACCAGCCCCCCGTACATCACCATGATCCGGTCGGAAAGGTCCGCTACCAGGTCGATATCGTGGCTGATGAAAATAATGGCAAGCCCCCGGCTTTTCCGCAGGGATTTCAGGAGGTCGATAATCTGTTTTTGAATGGTCACATCCAGGGCGGTGGTGGGTTCATCGGCGATCAAAAACTCCGCGGATTGGGCCAGGGCCAGGGCTATGCCGATCCGCTGGAGTTGTCCGCCGGAAAACTGGTGGGGAAAGTTTGAGAGCCGTTCCCGGCTGTTTTCCAGGCCCGTTTCCCCCAGGAGGGACACCGCCCGTTCCGCCGCGGCCTCCCGGCGTATCCCCGGATCCTGGTTGCGGAAGGTTTCAAGAAAGACCTTTTCCATGTTTTGAAGGGGATCGTAGGAACGGCCCGGTTCCTGGAATATCATACCGATCCTTTTCCCCCGGTATTCCCGAAGCCCCGGCACATCCAGGCCGCTCAGTTCCTTCCCTTCAAAGCGTATGGATCCCCGAACCGCGGCATTGTGGGGCAAAAGGCCCGGTATGGCCTGGGTGGTAACGCTTTTTCCCGAACCGCTTTCTCCCACAATACCCAGGATCTCCCCCGGATTGAGGGAAAAGGACACCCCCCGGACCGCCTGAATCGTGGTTTTGGTAAGACCCCGGAGGACGGAGAAACGTACTTCCAGGTCCCGTACCTCCAGTAAGGCCCCTGGCACGGGGAAAAGCCCAGGATTTTTCCGTTCTCCCGTTTCCCTTTTCCTGAAACTATGGTAAGGATCGAAGAAGTCCCGGAGGGCGTCGCCGATAAAGTTAAACCCCAGGGTTACCCCCAGGAGAAACCAAACGGGCCAGAGCAGCCAGGGGTAGTTTCTGAGGTTGCTCAGGGTGGAAATATCCCGCTTGATAAGAGAACCCCAGCTTACCGCGGGGTCCACGATTCCCAGCCCCAGGTAGGACAGGGTGGTTTCGGTCATAATAAAGCCCGGTACCGAAAGGGCGATACTCACGATAAGGAGGCTGGCGATCTGGGGGATGATATGGCCCGAGATGATCACCGGCGCGGGTATCGATTCCAGTTGGGCGTTCATCACAAATTCTTCCCGCTTAATCGCGTGGACCATACCCCGGATAGTCCGGGCCGAGCCGGGCCATCCTACCAGGGAGAGGATCAGGGTGATCATCATGTAGGATTGGCCGGAATCCATGGTTGAGGATAAAAGGGAGCGCAAAAAGAGGATGAGGTAGAGTCCCGGAATGAGCATAAAGAATTCGGCGAAACGCATGATGGTCCAGTCCGCAGCGCCCCCAAAGTACCCCGAAAGGCCGCCGAACAGGACGGCAAGCCCCAGGGAGATGGCGGTGGCGATAAAGCCGATGGTCAGGGATATCCGGCTGCCGTAGACGATCCGGGAGAAGAGGTCCCGGCCCAGGTGATCCGCCCCCAGGAGAAAGACCGGGTAGGAACCGGGGGGGCTGGTAAAGAGGCGCCGATCCATGGGGATAATACCCCAGAGCTTATAGGGTTCCCCCCGGCCCAGAAGGGCCACCGGCCCGTAGGAGCCCCTGACCCGGACGTACCGCCAGTTTACGGTGTTTACCACCCGGGCTTCCTGGGCCTGGAATTTCCCTTCAAAAAAACGCAGGTTCGGGGGATGGTAGGTTTTATCCGCAAAGGAGGAGGCGGCCCCATAGGGGGCGATAAATTCGGCGAAGATCATCATCAGATAGAGGAGAACCAGGACGATGAAGGAGCAAAAAGCCAAAGGCCGTAACCGGAGATAGGCTAAAAATTTTCTCATTATCCCTTCCCATACCGTATCCGGGGATCCACCAGGGCCAGGATTATGTCCGAAAGGACCATCCCCAGGAGTACCAGGAAGGAAACAAACATGATGTTGGAAAGGACCAGGTTGATGTCCTCCTGGAGTACCGC
>JAITKD010000037.1 GCA_031278575.1 Spirochaetaceae bacterium
CGCTGATTAACTTGACGCTAATCGCGTTTCCCTAATGTATTTGCTCATTTCATTGCGCAAATAGGGTAAACTTTGTTTACCTTGCGTTAAAGTAGCGCCGATTTATTCTCGATTGAATAAATCAGTGCTTCCTTAGACAAAGGCGAGGATTATTTTGGTAAAAATAGGGATGGGGATGTGTATTTTTTGCTTTTTATTACCGGCGCTCCACGGGTTTGATATGGGCATTACCCAAAAAGAGTTGGGAGGTAACTTTAGGGCACGATATGACCGGGTTTTTCTCAACTATTTTGATGCGACAATCCATGGATCCCTGGAATTTAAACACCGGCTGGCGCTGAACGGCGGAATCGCCCTGGAATTTTTGGAGGATACCCCTAACCTCAATATCTTTACCAACGGAGAAATGGCCCTGCCCCTGCCCGTACCCCTCTCTGCAGCCCTTACGTATGTATATAACCGTATGCCGGATTATCAAACCACCGTACATTCGGTCGTTCCCGCCCTCTCTTTGAACGGCCGGAGGGCGGGTATTTCCCTGGGTTTGCCCCTGCGGTTTACCTCATTTCATTCGGAACCGGCGGTATTTGAGTCGATTTTTTCCTTTTTAGTTTACGTTAATTTTTATTATTCCGATACGGCAAAATTCGGGATGCGCTGGGCTAATTTTGACGATTATTTGTTCGGTAATATAGGGGCCTATTCCCTTACGGTGTATTATTTTTGTATTTTTTCAACGGGAGTTTCCCTGATACATGAGCTGACCCTCTACCAGACGGGCAGCATAGGATTCGCCGCGAATTTTTACGGCCTTTCCTACAGAGGAGGCATACAATTTCAGTGGTAACTTTTCCCCGGAGGCCGGTAAAAAATACGGTTCTTTTCTCCCTCGTTTTTTCTCTTATATGGGGCGCCTGTACCATAGACCTGCCGGGTTTTTTTGCGTCCGATGATTTTGCGGAGCGCCTTAAAGATCGGAACGCCTTTGTTTTTCTTACCCCCCAGGATCGGAATATCACCCTGGGAGACACCTATTCCTTTGTGGTCTTGACCGACACCCATATAGAGGGTTCCGACGCCCACGGGCTTGACCGGCTGAAGCGCGTTTTGCTGCCCCCTTCCGATCCCGGCGGGGGGGATAAATTTGTGGTCGTTACCGGGGATATTACCCAGAGCGGCTACCCGGAGGAGGTCCGTACCTTTTTAGAAATCGCCAAGTCCCTGGGAATCCCCTGTTATCCGGTTTTGGGGAATCACGATACCTATTTTGGCCATTGGCCGGTATGGCGGGATCTTATCGGTTCATCGCTCTACCGGATCGATGCCGACAGCGCCACCCTGCTTATTCTGGACACCGCCAACGCCGCCTTTGGGGCAGACCAGCTTGACTGGATAAAAAAGGAGTTGTCCACCGCCAAACCCCGGGTATTTGCCTTTACCCACGCCAATTTTTTTGTAGATGACCTGACCGACCGTCAACAGTTTACGGATATCAAGGAACGGGCCAAGGCGATATCCCTCTTTACCGGCCGCTGCGACGTTCTCTTTTCGGGCCATGTGCATAAACGGATCATCCGGGATATTGCGGGAGTCCGGTATATGTCCAATGAGGATTACCGGAGCAAAAAAACCTATTGCCGGGTTTATGTATCCCCCGGGGGAATCCGTTACGACTTTAAAACCCTCTAGGGAAACGCTGATTAATTCAATCGGGAATTAATCAGTGCTGCTTTAATGCGGCTTTCGATATGCGGTATCGTCAGGGGGTCTGACCCCATGCGCCGAATTCCTTTGAAACATCCGGCCGTTTAGTGTTTACCAGGTATGAGCGGAACCCGGCCGGTCCCCCAGGATCGTCCCGCCCCCAACCACGTACTCGCCGTCGTAGAGGACCGCCGCCTGGCCCGGGGTAACGGCCCGCTGGGGCTCGTCAAAGTCAATACGGATACTCCGGGGGCCCACCTGTTCCGCCACGGCCCCCTGTTCGGCCTGGAGGTACCGGGTCTTAACCGTTACCCGCCGGGGCTTTTCCAGGCCGGCGCAGGCGATAAAGTTGCAGTCCCCGGCGATAAGGGAACGGGAATAGAGGCTTTCTTCGGGGCCCACCGTCAGGGTGTTATCCGCCACGGATTTGGCGGCAACGTACATGGGTTGGGGGAAGGAGAGCCCCACCCCCCGCCGCTGGCCGATGGTATAGCGGATGAGCCCCCGGTGCCTGCCTAAAACCGCCCCGGTCCGGTCGAGAATGTTTCCCCCTTCGGGCTGTTTCCCCGTATAGGTTTCGATAAACCGGGGGTAGTCCCGGTCGGGGACAAAACAGATGTCCTGGCTGTCGTGTTTTTTCGCGTTGCCGAAGCCCCGGGCCAGGGCGATTGCCCGGACCTCCCCTTTGGTTTTATCCCCCAGGGGGAAAACCGTATGGGCCAACTGCTCCTGGGTCAGGCAGTAGAGGACATAACTCTGATCCTTTTGGGCGTCCCGGGCCTTTTTTAACAAAAAGCGGCCGTTTGGACGATCCGCTTCAACCTGTGCATAGTGGCCGGTTACGATGGTTTCAAAATCGAGCTGTCGGGCCCGCCGGAGGAGGCTTTCAAATTTGATGTACCGGTTGCAATCGATACAGGGGTTTGGGGTACCCCCCTGTTCGTAGGTTTCGATAAAACGGCGGATCACCTGGTCCCTAAAATCCTCGGAAAAATTCAGGACATAATGGGGCATATCCATACGGTAGGCCACGTTCCGGGCGTCGTTGATATCCTCCAGGGAACAGCAGGAATAATGTTTTTTTAACCCCAGATCGTCATTGGTAAAAAGTTTGAGGGTAATGCCGATACAGTCGTAACCCCGCTCTTTCATAAGCCAGGCGGCCACGGAGCTGTCCACCCCGCCGCTCATGGCGATCACCGCTTTTCCCTTCATACCAATCCCCGATCTCGAAATGAGGCCCTCATGAAATGAGGCCCTCAGGGGGAAGGCGTTTCGGCCATAAAGGCGTTAACCGGCCCCTCACAGGAGCGCATGGCGAGGATCGTCTTTCCGATGAGGGTGTCCAGGTCCCAGCCGAGCATGGCCGCCCCTTTTTCAATAACCTCCCGGGAACAACCCGCGGCGAAATTGGCGGCCTTGTACTTCTTTTTTACGGATTTAACCTCCAGGTCCCGGACGCTTTTGGAGGGCCGGATGATGGCCGCCGCCCAGATGAGCCCCGTGAGTTCATCCGCCGCGTAGAGAACCTTTTCCATGGGGTGTTCCGGTTTGACCTCTACGGTGAGTTCATACCCGTGGCTGCAGACCCCATGGATCAGCGCGTCCCCGGCGCCGGCGGCCCGGAGCAGTTCCGGGGCCTTGATACAATGCTCATCGGGGTACCGCTCAAAATCAATGTCGTGGAGCAGGCCCACGATGCCCCAAAATTCCGCTTCCTCCCCATAGCCCAACTCTTGGGCGTACCATCGCATCACCCCCTCCACGGTCAGGGCGTGCTGAAGATGAAAGGGGTCCGTATTGTAGGTTTTTAACAGTTCCCAGGCGGCATCCCGGGTCAGGGTTTTTTCAGGGCTGCTCATGGGAAAAGTATATCAAGTTACGCCGGTCTCCGTCAATTTACCCGGCGCCAGGGCCAGGATAAACGCGGGGGGGGGTTACCCACGAACCCGCCCGGACAGACACGAACGGACATGAATGTTTAGTACGAGAGGCTTTCCCAAAACTGAAGTTTTGGGAAAGCAACCTTGAAATTCGCCGTTTTGCAAGGCTGAAAGCCTGAAAAACCGCATGGGCCTGTCCCAAAACCGTACGGGGCTGTAAACGAAGTCCCCGATTCGGCGGGAGGGCGCCGGCCCGCTTCAGACCGGGAACGCGAAGCGGCGGAGCGGGGCGCCGGGAAACTGCCCTGGCGGATGAATCGGAAAGGAAGGATGCCCGACCGGGCAGGGGGGCGGAGAAAAAGAAGGGCGGGAGCGGGCCTTGAAAAAGCTGTTTCTGCTCTGTTTTGGCTATAAGGTGAAAAAACTACACCACAAGATACAACAGGGCCGGTGCGGAACATCGCTGCACCCGTTAAAAGAAAAAGCATCCTGACACAAGCCTGACAAGACGCTCCGCTGTGGATTAGGGGATAGCTCTATCCGCGCCGGGGAACAGATCGGGCAAAACAGCGGAGAAGGAGGGACAGCCGCAGAAATGAACCGTAAAAAGGGGAAAGCCGTCCGCCGGAACCCTCAAAAAACAGCCATTTTTGTACTTCTTTTACGGCCCCATGCGCCCGCTATTCGGAAGAGAAAATCCCTCTCTATTTATCCTGACCCCGCCCCTTGAGCTTCTATCGCGTATACCGGGAATCGGGGATGCCCTAATAATTGTCCGCTTTAATCTGAAAATACCCCTTGGGGTGTTTGCAGACCGGGCAGAGCTCGGGGGCTTTTTTACCGATAATGATGTGGCCGCAGTTGGCGCATTGCCATAGGACATCCCCGTCCCGGGAGAAGACCAGGCCCCCGGTGATATTGGCAAGCAGCTTGCGGTACCGCTCTTCATGTTCCTTTTCTATGGCCCCCACCATTTTAAACAATGCGGCGATGTGATCAAAACCCTCCTCTTGGGCGGTTTTCGCAAACCCCGCATACATGTCGGTCCATTCGTAGTTTTCACCGTCCGCGGCGTCTTTGAGGTTTGTCACCGTATCGGGTACATCATCCCCGTGGAGCAGCTTGAACCAGATCTTGGCGTGTTCCTTTTCGTTATCCGCGGTTTCCCGAAATATGGCCCCTATTTGATTGTACCCTTCTTTTTC
>JAITKD010000016.1 GCA_031278575.1 Spirochaetaceae bacterium
GTCGGCTATTGTCAATTCCGGATAAAATTTTTGGGGGTCCCTTTTTCCCCAAGGGGGGGGGGTTTTTTATTTTACCCCCCCCCCCCCCCCCCCCCCCGCAAGCGGGTTCTTGGGCCATACCCCGATCCAAAAGGCGGTACGGTATTCGGCCGGGATAATTTTGAGGTATTGCGGCCCCTTGTAAGGGCCGTGTTTTTTTTTTATGATCCTTCCGTATGAATACCCCCCGGAAACGCCGTTACTTTGACTGGGCCGCCACCGCGCTGCCGGATATCCCCGTACCCAGGGATATCCCCTGGGGGAACCCCTCGTCCCGGCATCTTGAGGGCCGGGAGGCCCGGGGCGCCCTGGAGGACGCCCGGAGCCGGTGCGCCGCTGCCCTGGGGGTAAAGGCCGAACACCTCTTTTTTACCTCCGGGGGAACCGAATCGAACGCCCTGGTCCTCTTTTCTACCCTGTTCCGAAGCCCGGGGGATATCCTGGCCTCCGCGGTGGAACATCCCTCGGTAAGCGAAAATTGCCGGGTCCTGGAACGGCTGGGGAAGCGGGTTTCCCCCATCGCCGTGGAAGGGGACGGCCGGGTGAGCCCCCGGACCCTTGAGGCGGCCCTGAGAAAAAATCCCGGAGCCCGGTTGGCGGTGATCATGGGGGTTAACAATGAAACCGGGGCCGTCATGGACCTCCCCGGCCTGATAAGCCGGATTCGGAACCGGGAGGGGTCGCCCGTCCACGTCCATTGCGATATGGTCCAGGCCGCGGGGAAGATCCCCCTGGACCTCACGGCCCTGGATGTGGATTCCGCCTCATTGAGCGCCCATAAACTCGGGGGGCCCCGGGGCATCGGCCTCCTCTACTGCCGGAAAGACCTGGAGCCCCTCTATTCCGGGGGGGGGCAGGAGGGGGGCAAGCGGCCGGGAACGGAAAACACCGCCGGCGCCCTGGCCCTGGCGGACTGTCTGGAAAAACGGCTTGACCCGGATACCCTGCGGGGGGAATACGAGGCCGCTTCCGGCCGGTGGAAAACCCTGATCCATGCCCTGCGGAACCTGGGCCGGTGTTCCCTCATCCCCCGGGACCGGGGGGAAGGGGATCCCCGGTTTTCCCCCTGGATTCTCCAGGCCGCTTTCGAAGACATTCCCGGGGAGGTGATGGTCCGGGTTCTGGATGACGCGGGGTTTGCGGTTTCCACGGGTTCCGCCTGTTCCTCGGCCTCGGAGAAACGGCCGATCCTCGCCGCCATGGGGGTGGACGAGCAAACCGCTTTCCGGGGTATCCGGATATCCCAGGGCTGGTCCACCGGTATCGGGGACGTAGCGGCCCTGGTCAACGCCATAGGAGAAATTCTCAAAACTTTGTAGTATAGAGGGATGATCACCTATCTTTTAAAATTGGGGGAACTCACCCTCAAGGGGGGGAACCGCCGGGTTTTTGAACGGATCCTCCGGCGTAACCTGGAGGCCCTGATCCGGGGAACCGGGGCGCGGGTGGAAACCGCCAGCGGCCGCTTCTACCTCCACAGCCCCGAGGGTACGGAAAGCCGGGCCGAAGACGCCCTGGACCATTTGATGGGGATTAGCGGATGGGCGCAAACCCGGGTATGTGAAAAAACCGTCCCCGCGGTGATCCGCTCCTGTGTTGAGGAAGGGAAACGGCTCCTGGAGGGGGGGATTCAAACCTTCAAAATAGAGGCCCGCCGGACCGATAAAAGTTTTCCCCTGGATTCCTACGGCATTGCCCGGGAAGGGGGCGAGGCGGTGCTGGGGGCGGTTCCGGGCCTCCGGGTGGACGTCCGCCGGCCTCAGGGAATTATTGAGGTTGAGATCCGGGAAAAGGCCTATGTATACGGCTTTGGGCGGCGGGGGCAGCAGGGGCTTCCCGTGGGAAGCGCCGGCCGGGGCCTCCTCCTCCTCTCGGGGGGTATAGATTCCCCGGTGGCGGGGTACCTCCTGGCCTCCCGGGGGATGTTAATCGAGGCGGTTTATTTCCATGCCTACCCCTACACCTCGGAAGAAGCCCGGCTCAAGGTGGTAAAATTGGCGGAAATCGTGGGCCGGTACTCCCTGGGGATCCGGCTCCATACCTTGAATTTTACCCCGATCCAAAAACACATAAAAGCGGGGGCCCCTTTGGAATGGCATACGGTCCTGCTCAGGATGGCCATGATGGACGCCGCGGAAAAGCTGGCGGAAAATCGGCGCTGCGCGTGCCTTATCACCGGGGAAAGCCTGTCCCAGGTGGCAAGCCAAACCATAGAAAACATAGCCTGCACCGAAAGCCGGGTAAAACTCCCGGTGCTGCGGCCCCTCGTCGGCATGGATAAGGAAAAAATCATCCGGATCGCCGGGACCATCGGTACCTACAAAACCTCAATCCTCCCCTATGAGGACTGCTGCCTCCTTTTCAGCCCTCCCCACCCCATCATCCGGGGGAACCGGGAGGAAGCCCGCCGCCTCTACCAGGGGCTTAATCTGGAAGAATCCCTGGCAGAGGCCCTCCGGGGGGGGCATACGGAGGAATGTTCCTTTCCCCCGGGAAAAGAACGGCCGGAACGGGACGAGCCTCCGCGGAACGGAACGCAGGCGGAAGCGGTTGTGATTTAAGGGCGCGGTTTCAAAACGCGGGATTTTGAAACCGCTTCATCTTCATCATAGCGGTTTTTCCGAAACCGGCCGTATTTTTGGAAATATTTCATATAAAAACCATAGAATTTTTAGGAAATATCTTGACAATATTTTTTATATTCAATATGATTCTAAAAACATATTAAATACCTATGAATAATATATAAAATAGGTAATGAAGAGACGGATTAAATTTTAAGGAAAAGGGGAGCTTGGTTTTGGCGAAAGCGATTAAACAGATTGCGATTTATGGAAAGGGCGGAATCGGAAAATCAACGACCACCTCAAATTTGAGCGCGGCGTTATCCGAATTGGGCTTGAAGGTCATGCAGTTCGGCTGTGATCCTAAAAGTGATTCCACCAATACCCTGCGGGGCGGGAAATACATCCCCACGGTTCTGGACACCCTCCGGGAAAAAACCGTGGTCAAGGCCCACGAGGTTATTTTTCCGGGGTTTAACGGCATTTATTGTGTAGAAGCCGGAGGACCTGCCCCGGGGGTGGGCTGCGCGGGACGGGGAATCATCACCGCGGTGGAACTCTTCAAACATCAGAAGATCTTTGAAGAACTGGAACTGGACGTGGTTATTTATGACGTTCTGGGGGATGTGGTATGCGGCGGGTTTGCCGTTCCTATCCGGGAGGGGATAGCGGAACATGTTTTTACCGTATCCTCTTCGGACTTTATGTCTATCTATGCCTCGAATAACCTTTTTAAGGGGATAAGCAAGTACTCCAATTCCGGGGGCGCCCTTTTGGGCGGGGTAATCGCCAATTCCATGGGAACCCCCTATTCCCGGGAGATCATCGACGATTTTGTGGCAAAAACCCATACCCAGGTAATGGAGTATATTCCTCGGTCCATTACCGTAACTCAAAGTGAACTCCAGGGGAAGACCACCATCGAAGCGGCGCCGCTTTCCCTTCAGGCGGGGATCTACCGATCCCTGGCGGCAAAAATTGTGGAACATTCGGTATCCAAAACCCCTACGCCCATGGAAGTTACGGAATTGCGGGAATGGGCCGGCAGGTGGGGGGATTATTTGCTTGAGGTTGAACAGGGCAAGGTTACTTCCCAGGGCGCGGCAATTTAATGGAAATAAAATCAGGAGGGTACTTAGGTGGCTAAGATTGCAGATAGTCTGACGGATTTGATTGGGAAGACGCCGCTGTTACGGCTCAATAAATACGGGGAAGATAAAAAATTAGCGGGGGAACTTATCGCCAAACTAGAATATTTTAACCCCTTGGGCAGCGTCAAGGACCGGATCGCCTTTGCCATGATCACCGACGGGGAACAACGGGGGCTTATCAATAAGGATACCACTATTATTGAGCCCACCAGCGGTAATACCGGTATCGGTCTTGCCTTTGTAGCGGCGGCCAGGGGGTACAAAATTGTTCTTACCATGCCGGAAACCATGAGCATGGAACGAAGACGGCTCCTGCGGGCATTGGGGGCAGAGTTGGTATTAACTCCGGGGGCCCTGGGTATGAAAGGGGCCATCAGGAAGGCGGAGGAACTCAACGCTCAAATTGATAATTCTTTTATCCCCCAGCAGTTTGACAATCCCGCCAATCCGGCGATACACCGGGAAACTACCGCCACGGAGATCCTGGAGGATACTGATGGTAAGGTTGACGTGTTTGTAGCCGGGGTCGGAACCGGGGGGACCGTTACCGGTGTGGGGGAAGTTTTAAAACAGACCAATCCGGCGATTAAAATTGTCGCTGTTGAACCCTATGATTCTTCGGTTCTTTCCGGTGAAGCGCCAAGCCCCCACACTATTCAGGGTATTGGAGCCGGTTTTGTACCCAATGTATTTAACCGGAATACGGTGGATGAGATATTCCGGGTTAAAAACAACGAGGCCTTTGAGACCTCCCAGGAGGTGGCCCGGAAGGAAGGGCTGCTGGTGGGGATCTCATCGGGGGCGGCCCTTTTTGCCGCGACCCATATTGCCAAACGATTGGAAAACGGGGGAAAGACGGTGGTGGTACTGCTCCCCGATACGGGTGAAAGGTATTTATCAACGCCTCTGTTTTCAGGGGATACGGTCTGATTTCAGACCAACCATAAGGAGCGTATATATGGCACATGTGGAAAGGCCCAGATTTTCCTGTATGTTGGGGGGTGTTTTGGCTACCCTGAGCGCTTTACCCAAAACCATTCCGATTATACACGGCGCCCAGGGCTGCGCCGGTACTTTGGCCGGGGCAATGTCATTAGGCGGTTATTTCGGCGGCGGGTATTGCGGCGACGCGGCCCCTAGTTCCAACGTGGGGGAACCGGAGATCATCTTCGGCGGTTCCGCTAAACTAAAGGAGGAAATAAAAAACACCTTCGAAATAATGGAAGGGGACCTTTTTGTCCTTACCACCACTTGCATGACCGACATTATCGGTGACGATGTAAAGGGGGTGTTAAACGAAATTGAAGAACGGGAAAAACCGCTTCTTTTTATTGATTCCGGGGGGTTTAAGGGCAATTCCTACTACGGATATTCAAAAATGATGGAAGAACTTTTTCATCAATATATCCCAAAGTCAAAAACCAAGCGAAAAAATCTGGTCAACCTGTTAGGGTTGGTTCCCGCCTATGATCCCTACTTCCGGGGGGATCTTGAAGAAATCCGAAGGATTTTGAGTCTGATCGGCGTGGAAGCCAACACCTTTTTTACCAACGACCAAACCCAAAAAAACATCCTCAGCGCCGGTGAAGCAGCACTGAACATCGTGTTTTCCCGGTTATACGGTGTTGAAGCGGCGCGGACAGCCGAGGACAGCCACGGAATTGATTGCCTGGTAACGGACCTGCCCATTGGGAACCGGGCTACCGTTGAATTTGTCCGGCAGGTTGCGGAAATCTTGGGAATAGATAATGTCAAAGTAGACCGGGTCTTACACCAGGAAACGGAAAATTTCTATAAATATATAGACCGGGTAACCAACCTTATCGCTGATTTTGATTTTCAGAATTACGTGGTGGTGATAGCCAATGCCACCGAAGCCTTACCTTACGCAAAATATCTGGATAATGAAATCGGCTGGATTCCGGGGTATATATTTGTTACCGACGATCTTGCGGAGGAACAAAAGCAGGTTATCAAAGATGCCTTTGAGCGGATAGAATTTTCTAAAAAACCGGAACTTGTTTTTGAGACCGATACCTATAGGATCCAGCAATATATCGAACAAAACAATCCGCAGTTTAAATCTGACCCCTATTACGAAACCTTTGCCCCGGCCTTTGTTTTAGGCAGTACCATAGATAGGAAACTGGCGGATACCCTGAACGGTCCGTTTTTGTCGGTAAGTTTTCCGGTCATCAACCGGATCATCCTTTCCAAGGGATACGCCGGCTTTAAGGGGGGACTGAGCCTCCTGGAAGATCTCATCAGCGCTCAAATTACCGGGAGATAAAATAAAGAATTCCCGGAGCAAGGTTCCGGGGATTAAACCAAAAAGGGCGATGCCCTGATAAAAAACACGGAAACCATGTGATGGTTTTATAAGTCTTGTAAAGGAGGTAAGGGAAAATGAATAAACCCATACTCAATGTTAATTTTGATTCAAGGGAGCCCCAAACCAGGGAAGTTTCCCGCCGTACCGGATTTGCTTATGGCGGCTGTACCAAGGATATAACAAACTGCGCCCAAAAGGGTTGTCTTATTAATTGTGACAGAACCTTCACCCAGGGTACGGGTTGTCAAATGATGGTGTCCACCCTTATCTCATTTTCGGTAAAGGATTCGGTGGTTATTATGCACGGGCCCGCGGGGTGCGGGGCAAGCAGCCATATTATTGATTTCAGCGTCAGGATGTACGGCGCCGCCCGGGGGGTTAAAATGGCCGGGGCGCGGTGGTTAACCACTAACTTAACCGAAGCTGAAGTAATAGGCGGCGGCGAGGAAAAACTTAAACAGACCATCCTGGACGCGGACCGGCAGTTCCGGCCTACCGCTATTTTTATCCTGATGACCTGCACCCCTTCTATTATTGGGGATGATATCGACGAGGTGGTAAACCGCGTGCAAAATGAGGTCTCCGCAACGCTGGTACCGCTCCATTGTCCGGGATTTAAGGCAAAGGTGTTTTCCGGGGCCTACGATGTGGTATACCACGGGATACTGCACAAATTTGATTTTAAACTTAAACCCTATGTGGACTATTATCCCTTTAATAAGGATGACCGGGACTACGATCTTAAAGTCCGGCAGTATGAATACAAAAAAAGCAGAACCGTTAATTTGTATAACGCCTGGTCCATCGGACCTCAGGACGAGGCGGAGATCCGGCGGTTGTTGGAGGCGATAGGGTTAAACGTTCAGATCTTTGTGGAATTCAAGGAACCTGATGAGTGGCGCAGGATAACCGAAGCGGCGCTGAACGTAAGTTTTTGTCATGTCCACGATCTCTATTTTATTGAATTTCTAAAACAGAAATTCAATATGCCCTATATTACTCCCAGCATCCCCATCGGAAGCAGCGCTACCAGAAAGTTTATTATGGAAATCGCTCAGTTTTTTGGCCTTGAAAAGGAGGCGGATAAGATCCTGGTAAAAGAGGAGGAAAAACTAAAAGCCGCCTTGGCGCCGATTCGGGAAAGGGTTAAAGGCAAAAAGGTGCTTATCTCCGGGGGCTACCTCAGGATAGGCACCACCGGTCTTTTGGCAAATGAAATTGGTATGGAGGTCGTGGGGTTCCGGCATTTCAACTTTGATTCCTTTGGGAATAAACTTTTTGAAGAAATAGGCGAAACCATCGGTGATATTTCCAACAGTATCTCTAATCAGCCGTCGGAACTGGTGAATCAGGTCAAGAAACTCAAACCCGATATGGCCATATCCCATCCGGGGGTGGGGATTTGGATCAATAAGCTCGGTATTCCCTCCATTACCCTGTTTGCCCAGCGTTTTGCTTTTTTTGGATACCGGGGGGCGTATGATCTTGCCCGGCGGATCGACCGGACCTTGTTAAATACCAATTACGCCAAAAATTTGAGCCGCAATATTAAGCTGCCCTATAAGGAAAGCTGGTATGAAAGAAGCCCCTATCATTACATCATCGATAAGGGGATCGTCAAAGAAACGGAAGAACCGGTAGCGGCCGTTTAAATCGCGGCGGGCTATCCCGGACATTCCGCTTTAAAAAGGAGTTGAGTATGAAAAGGCAAAGAATAAGTTTGTCATTAGCAATGGTTGTTTTAGCCGCCGGGCTTCTTGTTGCCGGCTGCGCAAAAAAAGAGGCCGCCGCTGATACCGTTACGGCCGATACCGGAGGACAAAAAAACTTAGGGACGTTAAAGGTGGCTTGGATTCCCACCGGTATGAAACAAACGCAAAACAACATAGCCTATCAGCTTGGATACTTTGAGGAAGAAGGGGTTACAATTGAACCCGTGGTGCTGCAGAATACCAACGATGGATTTACCGCATTAAAACTGGGTAAGGTTGATGTGGTGGCCTACGGTGTTACTCCTCCCTTACAGTTTATCTCCGAAAAAACGGATTTGATTATTTTTGGCGGTTCCGCCATGGAGGGCGGGGTTATTGTGGCCCTTCCCGAACGGGTCGAAGAATTCAAAAACCTGGATAATTTTCGGGGGAAAAAATATGGAAGTACGCGGGGTTATACCGGGGATTATGTAATTCGGGATCGCCTGCGGAAGCTGGGAATTGTCCTCGACAGGGATTATACCTTTGTGGATCTGGGTTCCGACAATGTAATTATCCAGGGGGTCATCAAGGGCGCCGTGGATGTGGCCTATATTACCGCCGATGGGGTCAGTATCGCAAAAGACATGGGTCTTGAGGTTGTCCTTAATGTGGCGGATCTGGATCCCGGGTATCCATGCTGCCGTCAGAATACAACCGAGGAGGTCATCAAAGAAAAACGGGAACTCCTGGTAGCGTATCTTCGGGCTTTGATCCGTGCCTATAAAGTGATCTATACCGATCGTGATACCACCGTCAATATCGTAAAGGAAGCATCGAGACAAAGCGTAAGCTATATTGAGTCCGGGATTTACAGTTCCACCGCATCAAAATACAACCCGGCGCCGGCAAGGGCTAACCTGCACCGTTTTAATGAATACCTGCGGCAGGATGGGATTGTAAAAGATTCGGGAGTTGATTTGGACGAACACATAGATTCCACTATTTTTGCCGATGCCCTGGAAGAAATTCTGGAACGATATC
>JAITKD010000062.1 GCA_031278575.1 Spirochaetaceae bacterium
ATAAACTGCCGGACATAACCACACCCCTTTTGAGGACTCCGCCGCAACTGAAGGATTGAGGAGAGTCCTATAGTTCTAATATAAAGCGGAAAAAGCAAAAAAACAAGTTTTTTTTCAAAAAAAAGGATTTTTTATGGAAAAAATTGAGGGGAGAAGGCGGCGTGGACCTTCCGTTCCATCATGGGGTCAGACCCCGTGATGAAACCGCATGAAACCGCAACAAACCGCAGAATACCGTAGTATATGTCATTAAACAGCATAAAACCGGCATTGATGACCGTGTTTTGGAGGCGGAAATGGCGGAAAAAGCGGCATGGACCTTCCGCGGTCAACAAGGTAAGGATTAGGCCCTTGAAAAAAGGAGTGGGGGTAGCGGAATAACAAACGCTTGCGGGTTTGTTATTTTCGCCGTCTCCGGGAAAAGGCAAGCGTTTTTATGAAGCGAGGGGGAGCCGCGTCAAAAACGGCTCGTCATGGGGCAAAAGAACTTTGCTTTTCGGAACCCAGGCGCTCCCCCTTCTTGCCTTGTTGACCGTGGGAGAAAACCCCCTTCGGGGGCATGACCGGGCTCATTCGGTTTTTTCCCGGGGAATAGCCCCGGCGGCCCAATCGTAAACCAGCCGTTTTAAGCCCTCATCGATCAGTTTGAGGGGTTTTCCGCATCGGGGACAGACAAAACGGCTGTCCCCATCCAGATGTTCCTTGCCGCACCCGATGCAATAGGTACTGCCGCATTCGGGGCAGGTTCCCGCGGGGAGTTCGTCCGGGGGCATGGCAAAAAGCCGTATGGGCGGGGCGTTTTCCGGGGATCGGGGTACCCGCCAGCTCCGGCCGCAGGAGGCGCAGGGGATGAGCCGGGAGGAAGCGTCTTCAAGCTGCCGGGCAAGCGCATCCCGCCGGGCGGAATCTTCCCCCTCCAAAACTTCTTTGTCCAAAAGCGCCAGTATCCCCCGGAGATCATCCCAGCGGCTGAGGGTACGGTATATCCACCCCAGGGAAAACAGGGACGGAACGTGATGGGGATCCTGTTCCAGGGCGGCCCGGCAGGCAGCTTCGGCCCGGAGGTATTCCCCTTTTTTTACCGCCACGAAGGCGATCAGTTCCAGCGCCGCCGGAGGGGGATCGCTTACCTGGGTCAGGACGGCGTCGGCTTCACCGTAGGCCCCCCGTTCAATAAGGCAGGAGGCCCGGTTGCAGCGGTATTCGATATTTTCGGGATCGAGGGCCAGGGCCTTCCGGTAATAGCTATCCGCCTCCTCGTAACGGCCGGAACGGACCAGGAGGTTTCCCCCGCAATTAGCCATCACCCCGGAGGGGTCTTCTTCCCCCTCCGCGGCTAGAACCTCCAGGGCCTTATCCAGGGAGCCCCGCAAATAGTACATCACCCCCCGGTTTACCCGGACGGCCGGCACGTCCCCCAGGGATTGGACCGCCTTTTCCAGATGTTCCGCGGCCTCATCCGGATCGCCCCTGCTGAGGGCAACCTGGGCGGCCAGGTTCCTCACCCAGCCGTCTTCCGGGGCCAGGGTCAGGGCGGCATCCAGGTCGGCGAGGAGTTTGGGGTCCCGGGGATCCCCCCGGAGCAGGAACCGGGTCTCGGCCAGGCGGAAGCGGAAGAGGCCGTAGTCCGGGGCCAGGGCAGCGGCTTTTTCCAGGAGGGGCAGGGCCTTTTCCCGTTTCCCCTTCCGCAAAAGGAGCAGCCCCCGGAGAAAAACCAGGGCCGGATCCTCCGGGGGCGGGGGGCTTTGGGCCTTCCGCAGGGTTTCCGCCCGGGAAAACTCCTTGGCCGCCATGGGCCAATCCTCAATGCCAAAGGCCCATTTCCCCGCCAGGCCCCGGGCTTCCCAATCCTCCTTGCCCAGAGAGAGGAGTTTGGGGATCAGGTTCCCCAGATCCGCATAATTCCCCTGGGAGAGGAACACCCGGCCGGCCTTGAGGTACCGGTCCAGGGCCTCCGTTTTCCGGCCCGCAAGCTCATAGGCATTGGCGGCGTTTTGAGCGGGGATCCCCTTTTCGCCGTCCAATTCAAAGGCCCGGTCATAGGACCGGGCGGCCTCTTGGTAACGGGCCAGATACCCATAGGCATGACCCAGGAAGGTCCAAAGATCCCCGCTGCCGGGCAAAATCTTTACCGCCTCCTCCCCATACCGCCGGAGTTCCTCAAATCTCCCGGTAACATAGAAGAGTTTTGCCTTTTCCACCGCCGCGTCCCTCCCCGGAGGGGTGTCCGGGCCGGCTTCAAGACAGGAACGGATATACTCCTCCGCCTCCCCGGTAAGGTCCAGGGCCAGGGCCAGACGGCCCGCCAGGAGGAGCCGCGGCTGTTCCTTTGCGGCCCCGGATTCCCAGGCCTTTTTCAACTGTACCAGGGCCGGGCCGGGCCGCCCCATGGCGGTAAAGGTTTCGGCCAGCCGGAAACGGCTTTGGGGATCGATGCGGGGGCTGCCGGTCCAGGTTTCGTACCGGGCGTTTACCTCCCCAATCCGGGATTCTACGGAAAGGGACTCCAGGAAAGCCCGGGCCGTATAGGCGGGGGAAGCCGGTTCCCCGGGGGATGTTTCCCGGGGCGATCCCGCCTTGTAGGAGGCCAGGCAAAAACAGATCCGGCCCGAGGGGATGGTCCCGTCCCGGAGTTCCGCGGCCCAGCGGCCGTTGACGAGCAGCAGCAGGCGATCCCCGTAGGCGATAACGGTGGGGGATACGGTCAGGGGGCCTTCCCCGGCCGCCCCTGGGGGGGATCCGGCTTCCGGGGGCAGCTCGGTCCAACCCGCAAGGGTCAGGGGGGTATTGTTCCTGACCACGTCTACCCGGAAATACCCCTTGCTGGAAAACAACACCGAATAAAAGGTCCCCTCATCCACCACCCGGAACATCAGCC
>JAITKD010000241.1 GCA_031278575.1 Spirochaetaceae bacterium
TCTTGAAAACCGTGAGCCCTTTTTCACGGGCCTTCTGTCCGGCTTCTTCCCTGATGTCGTAAATGCCGGCAATTTCTATATCCGGAAAATGTTTGTTGATGTTTTCGTGGTGATATCCCCCCATCCCGCCGAAACCGATAATAGCCATCTTGTGTTTCATACAAACTCCTTGACGTAGACCACTAAGCATGACGAACCGTAATCTTCCCCTGTCGATACGTTCTTCAGGTTATACACTGTTTACCGATTCTGCCTAGCTTTTTATTATGCCTTCTTTTCAAATATCTGCCAATCGGCAGGGGCTGTTTTCATCCGGTTGTAGTGGTCGGGATCTCCGGCTCACCGGCCTCCTTCACAGCCCGGAGGAGCGGGGCTTGGAACGGAAAGCGGTGTCGGCTATACTGGGATGAAGATGAGATCTGGTTCAGGAGATCCCGCCGGATGGGGAGGCGCCAGATGCCCCCGGAGCGCATCGCATGAAAGAAATTGAAGCGGAGTTCCGGGCGCAGCTCAGGGACGGCGGTCTTTGCGGGGCCGCCGAGGTGCTTAGCTGCCTGTCCGGACTGTTCCACCGCCGGCTTGAGGGTCAGTTCCTCTCCGCTGCCGCCGCCTTGGGGTGTGACGGTAACGGGGGCCCCTGCCCCGCCCTGTTGGGGGCGCGGCTTTTTATCGGCGCCTGTGGAGATTTTGCGGAACTGCCCCGGGAACGGGTCCGCATCCTGGACGGGGAATTGCTGCGCCGCTGCCGGGGGAAGGCCGCCCTTCCAAACTGCCTCCGTTCCGGTTCCGCTCCGGCTTCAGCGGTTTCCGCAGCCTGCGTTGTCCGGTCGGCAAGGATAGTAGAGCTTACCCGGGACCTGATCCGGGAAAACCCTGAGTATTCCCTGCTGTCCTGTAAACCCCGGCAGTATTACGATACCATCTCTGCCGGCCGGAGCGCCATGTTCCGCCATACCCCATACGCCCTGGAGGAACGCCTGGTTGGAGCGGTTGTCCGGGGCGATGAAACTGCCGCGCTTGAAACCCTGGCGGAGATCGACCGGAGCGGTGAGAAGGCGGTGCTTGCCCCGGACCCGCTTCGTTCCGCCAAGAATTCCATCATCGGTACCATTGCTTTTTTGGCCCGGGCTTCTATCCGGGCGGGCCTTGATCCGGAGCAGGTTTTCGCCCTGAGCGACGCTATTATCCGGCGTACCGAGGACCTGCGGACCCGGGAGGAGGTACTTGCCTCGGAAAAAAAGATACTGCTCCGTTTTATCGGCCTGGTAAAGACCCGCCCGGGTCCGGGTTATTCCCGGCCGGTACAGCGGGCCCTTAACTACATCGAATCCCGCCTGGACCGGCGTCTGTACCTGAAGCATATCGCCGCGGCGGTAGGTCTTCATCCCCATTACATAAGCGGACTCTTCAAAAAAGAGACCGGTAAATCCCTGGCCGAATTCATTACCCTCAGGAAGATCCAGGAATCCGTTTACTTTGTCCGGTATACGGATTACAGCGTCATCGAAATCGCCGGCCTCTACGGTTTTTCCGGTCAGGGTTATTTTATCCGGTGTTTCAAAAAGGTGACCGGCAAGACCCCCGGAGAATTCCGGCTCCAGGGGGCTTTTGCATCCGGGGCGCCTTTGAACCCGCCCTGGTAGCGGAGAGTCACCGGCCCCCTGATATACGATGCGCCGTTTAAAGGCGGTGTTGTTCACGGAAGGGGTTCCCGGATAAATTCTGAAGAAATTGTCATAAACCTGAATATTTTTGTATACCGGCAGAATCCCCGGGTATATACTGGCGGTACATAAAGGAGGCCCGGATTGAAAGAGTGCTTTCGTACCACCCGGAAAGAGCGGGTAAGTTTTTCCCTTTTTATGGCGGGGCAGAGCTTTTTTAACCAGTTTGTTAACTATTTTGTGCAGATCTTTTTGACCAACGCGGGGATCGCCGCGGTAACCGTGGGGACCATCTCACTGGCCACCCGGGTCTTCGACGCCGTAAACGACCCCGTCTTTGGGGGTATTATCGACCGCGCCCACTTCCGGGGAGGAAAATTCCTCCCCTGGCTGAGGCTTTCCAACATTCTGCTTCCCCTTTTTTTGCTTTTCATCTTTTTTATGCCCCCCTCCCTGTCTCCCGTTGGCCGGGTTACCTGGGCGGCCGCGGCCTATGTATTTTACAGCATGGCCTATACGATCTGCGATGTGCCGATTTTTTCGATGATCTCCGCCATCACCGACGGGGTCCAGGAACGGGTCAGCATCATATCCCATAATGCTCTGGCCGCCATGGCAACGACCTTGCTGGTGGTAATCGCCGCGCCCCTGATCTATCCTGTTGCGGGCTGGCGGATCGCCGCTCTTCTGGTAGCCCTTCCGGCGGCGGCGATGATGATCCCCATGGGCCGGAACGCCCGGGAACGTTACCTCAACAAGGACCCCGCGCCGGTTACCCTAAAGAGTATGTTTCATTATGTACGGGGAAACAAATACCTTTTACAGTTTTTCTGCGGCCTCCTCATCTTAAACGGCATCAATACCACCCAGGGGGCGGCGGTGTATTTTGTCACCCATAATCTGGGAAACCCGGCCTTAATGGGAATTCTTTCCCTGGTTTTCGCCCTTCCCATGCTGGTCCTGGTGATTCTGCTGCCGGCCTTTACCAAAAGGATCGATAAATTTATCCTTTTTCTTTTTTGCGTATTCGGACAGTTGGGGATAAGCGTGGTAAGCTATTTTGCCGGTTACGAAAATTTCACCCTTTTCTGTATCCTTATGACTCTCC
>JAITKD010000256.1 GCA_031278575.1 Spirochaetaceae bacterium
TGCCGGATCAGGGTGAGGGTTTTAAGCCCCAAAAAGTCCATTTTCACCAGGCCGCAGGCTTCGATCTGGTCCATGGTGAACTGGGTGGCCACCCCCTGGGTCTTGGGGTCCCAATAAAGGGGCACATAGTCGGTGAGATCCGTTTTGCCGATAACGATCCCCGCGGCGTGGAGGCTGCTGTTCCGGTTTTTTCCCTCCAGCTTTTTGGCCATGGAAAAAAGTTCCTGGTACCGGGGATCCCGCTCCAGTTCCCGGAGCTTCGGCTCCGCCTCAAAGGCCTTGTCCAGGGTTATTTTGGGATCCTTGGGGACGAGATTGGCGATCATCTCCGATTCTCCCAGGGGTATATCCAGGGCCCGGGCCACATCTTTGATCGCCGCCCGGGCCTTGAGGGTTCCGAAGGTGATGATCTGTCCCACCCGATCCTGACCGTACTTGGCGGTAACATAGTCGATCACCTCCCCCCGCCGCTCATAACAGAAGTCCACGTCAAAGTCCGGCATGGATATACGTTCAGGGTTGAGGAACCGTTCAAAAAGCAGGTTGTACTTGAGGGGATCGATATCGGTAATTTTGAGGGAATAGGCCACGATGGACCCCGCCCCGGAACCCCGGCCGGGCCCCACGGGGATGTCCCGTTCCTTGGCCCAGTTGATAAAATCCCATACGATGAGGAAGTAGCCGGTAAAGCCCATCTTGATGATCACGTCCAGCTCGTACTCCGCCCGTTCCCGAATCTCCCGGGGAGTTCCGGGGTACCGCTGCTCCAGCCCCTTCAGGGTAAGCTGCGTGAGGTATTCATCGGCGGAGGCATACCCCGGGGGGATCTCAAAATCCGGCAGCAGGGGACCGGGCTGGGGGATCTCGGTCCGACACCGCTCGGCTATCCGCAGGGTGTTCCGGATGGCCTCGGGGTATTCCGGGAAAAGGGCTTCCATTTCCGCTCCGGTCTTAAAATAGAATTCATCGGTTTCAAAGCGCATCCGTTTTTCGTCGCTCCGCTTTTTTTTGGTGGATACGCAGAGGAGCAGGTCCTGGACCGGGGCATCTTCCCGTTCCAGGTAGTGGATGTCGTTGGTTGCCGCCAGGGGTATACCGGTACGCCGGGAAATTTCGGCGATCACCGGGTTCACCTGTTTTTGCTCCGGTATCCGGTGGTCCTGGAGTTCCAGGAAGAAGTTACCCTCCCCCAGGACTTCCCGGAACCAAAGGGCCCGTTTTTCCGCCTCGTCGACCCGGCGTTCCAGGATAAGGCTGGGAATTTCCCCGGCAAGGCACGCCGAAAGCCCGATAAGCCCCCCGGCATACCGTTCCAGCAGCTCTTTGTCTATCCGGGGCTTGTAATAAAACCCTTCGGTAAATGAATAGGAAGAGAGTTTAATTAAATTCCGGTAGCCCTCCCCATTGACAGCGAGGAGGACCAGATGGTAATATTTATTCCTATGTTCACCCCCCTTTCGTTCGGTCCGGCTTCCCGGGGCCATATAGAATTCACTGCCGATAATGGGGTGGACCTTGTTTTTTTCGCAGGCCTCCTTGAATTTCAGCACCCCAAAGAGGTTTCCGTGGTCGGTGATGGCCAGGCGCTTCATTCCCAGGGAGGCGGCCTTGGCGGCCAGGCTTTCCACCGAGGCGGCGCCGTCCAGAAGGGAATAATCCGAATGGACGTGGAGATGGACAAAATCACTCATGGTATAGTATAATAACGAAAAATTCGTTTTCCCGCAAGGGAAAATGCCGATATTTTAGGGTATGAGGTATTCATCAGGAAGGAGATCGGTTCCGGCCATCGGCGGCGGGGTTGTTGATTGGATGGCGGGGTCCATACCCGCGATGCTTCACGCAAAGGTCAGATTTTGGAATAATCCCCCTATATTGAAATTATCCTCCTGTCTTTATTATTTTAAAGGGGGAGTACCGAGGAGCAACGGCATCTGCCGTTGGTTGTTTTAATTTATCCCAAAGGATATAATACCGGAACCGCATTATGGGGAGTTATAGAAAAGCTCAGAATACGATTATTATGGAAGGACAGGAATATCTTGCGCTGGATCATATCAAAAAACTCCTCCACGATGAGGATTTTCCGCGTCTCGAAGGGGATTTGGCAAAAATACCCCAATTGCGGACTATCCATAAGGAGGTCAAAGCTATTCGAGCGTTCCTGAGCTCCTTTTCCCTGGGGGATTTTTCGCAGCCTATCACGGTACGGGGTATTATTCCCGGATATTTAAAAACCCTGCAATCCCGTCTCCTCCGTATGCTCCAGCAAATACGAATGGTAGAACAGGGGGATTTTTCCCAGCAGATCCAGTTTATGGGTGAATTTTTTGTCGCCTTTAATGATAAGGTTTCCCAGTTGGATTCGACCTTTAAGAAGCTAAAAGCGAAGGAAACGGCCCTTACCGCCCTGGCGGACAGCCTTAGGAATGAGGTGAACAGCCGTAATTCCGCCGTGGAAGCCCTCCGGGAAAGCGAATCCCAGCTTAAATACCTGGCCAGCCACGATCCCTTAACCGGAGCCCTGAACCGCCGGTCCTTTATGGACCGGGCCGCCATCGAACTGGCCGATGCCATGAAACATAACCGTTCCTGTGGCATAGCGATGATGGATATCGATCTCTTTAAACATTTTAACGACACCTACGGCCATCAGGCGGGGGATGACGCCCTGCGTCATATTGTAACGCTTATCTCATCCATACTGCGAAAGAATGACTTCCTCGGCCGTTATGGGGGGGAGGAATTTATCCTTTATTTTAGCCAGGTGGATAGGGCCGCCTGTATCGCCGTAGCGGAACGGGTCCGTAAGGCCATTGTCCAAGAACCGGTCCGGCTTAAATCGGGCCCCGTTTCCATAAGCGCCAGTTTTGGGGTGGCTATGTTTCAGGATGACGAAGGCTCGGTTGAAAGATACGATCTTGAAACCGGTATTCATCATGCGGATATTGCATTGTATCAGGCAAAAAAGGGGGGGAGAAATAAGGTCGTTTGTTTTTCCAAAGAAATGAAGCCGGTTTCCAACTCCGGTTAGTTTTGAAACCCGCGTTGGGAAAAGCGGTCCAATGTCTGCTTTTTCCCCTAAGGAAGCACTGATTTATTCAATCGAGAATAAATCGGCGCTACTTTAACGTAAGGTAAACAA
>JAITKD010000099.1 GCA_031278575.1 Spirochaetaceae bacterium
TCCGGGGCGGAACCGGCGGAACGGAGGAGGACCTCAAATTCCGCAATCAGGGAAAGGGCCGTATCCGCCTGGGAAAACCGGCGGGCCGCTTCCACATAGTCCCGCCGGACCTTGGCCGAAGCCAGGCCTATTTTCTTGTATTCCCCCTCCGTGGCATTCCCCGACTTTATCAGTTGAAGATAATCCCTGAGTTTTCTAAAACACCAGGTTAAAGCCGCCAGAATGGAGATGGACCGCTCCTTGGCGGCCAGAAGCGTGTGGAGGATATCGATGCTCTTCGGCAGATCCCCTTGGGCTATCCGGGAAAAGAGGGAAAAAGCGGACTCTTCCCGGGTGTGGGAAAGCCATTGTTCCACATCCCCCCCGGTGATAGGCTTTTCCTTGTTCAGGAAAAGCATAAGCCGGGAACATTCCCGGCCTAAGGCGTCGGTGTTGTTTTCCACCATTTCCAGGATGGTTTCTATGCCCTCTCCGCTGATGGTATAGCCCTTCCGCCTGAAAAAAGAAGCCACCCATTCGGTTTTCCGGTCCTCGAAAAGTTCCCAAAAGATCCGCTTGGCGCCGGATGCAACGGCCTGTTCCAGGCCCTTTGCCAGGCCGAACCCGTCGGATATAAAGATAAGGGTGGTGTCCCTTTGAGGCGCTTTTATGTAAGCGGCCAGCGCTTCAACTTCTTCTTTTTTTTTAAAAACCTCGGCATTTTTAATACAAATCAGCCGGGAGTCCGAAAAAAGGGACCCGTTCCGTAACAGGGCAAGGATCTCCGGGACCGCCGTCTCTCCGGCGTAAAAGGAGGTTTCTTCCGGAGGGGTTCCGGTGGTTTTGGTCATATTCCGCCGGATCTCATTGACGGCATCCTGTTTTTGACCGATTTCCGGTCCAAGAAACAGGAAACAACTACCCTTGGCCATATCAATAGGAACGGATGGTACAGGCGAGGCTGCCCAGGATCCGGACATTCCGGGTATAAATCGGCGAATATTTAGGATTTTCCGGCCGTAAAAGGATCCGGGCCGCTTCCTTATAAAAACGCTTCAGGGTAACCGCGTCATCAATTATCGCCACCACGATTTCACCGTTCCGGGCGGTTTCTTTTTTCTCGATAATCGCCGTATCCCCGTCTATAATGCCGGCGCCCTCCATGGAATCCCCCTTAACCCGCAGGGCAAAATAATTCCGGTTTTTCTTCAACAGGGAACGGGGCAGGATAATCGAGTCTTCCCGGTATTCCTCCGCCAAAATGGGCCGGCCCGCGGCAACCGTCCCCAGGAAGGGGATCTCCACCACGTTATTCGAGGCGTCGTTTTCTTCCCGGTGGGTAAGCTCAATGGTCCGGGATCGTTTGTCCCCGGTTCGCAGGTACTCCTTTTTTTTCATAGCCGCCACATGATCGTGGGCCGCCTTAATTGATATGGAAAAATAATCCGCTATCTCCCTGATCGTGGGGGGATAGGTATGGTTATTGATGTACTTCGTGATAAAACCCAACACATCCTTTTGCCGCTGGGTGAGTTCTTTCATCGTTCCGTCCTTATATGATATTTCCGCAATTTAACATGTAAATTGCTTGGATATATACCGATAGCTTCTGCCGCCCGGGAAATAATACCATTATTTTGGGATAATTGGAATTCCAAATAATATTTTTCAAACATTTCTTTTGCCTCATTGTACTTTAGATGAAGGATATTTGAAGGAAACGGGCTTTGAACCTTGGCCGGGAGGGGATCTTCTTCCCGCACAGAAGGGGGGGATTTTTCCTCCGGATCCCACCGGAGGAGGTCCCGAATGGCCTTCATGCTGATGTGTTTATCGTCCCACATCACCGCAATCCGCTCGGCCAGGTTTTTGAGTTCCCGGATATTACCCGGCCAGGCATAGGATAAAAGCGCTTCCCGGGCTTCATCGGTAAGCTCATAGTTTACCCCGCTAAAATCCTTTAAAAAATGAAAAAGTAATACCGGGATATCCTCCGTTCTTTCCCGCAGGGCGGGCATAACGATGGGGATCACATTGAGGCGGAAAAAAAGATCCTGCCGGAAACGGCCTTCTTTACATTCCGCTTCCAGGTTTTTATTGGTCGCGGCAATGATACGGACATCGGTGGTTACGGTTTTTTCCCCGCCTACCCGCTGGATCTTCTGTTCCTGAATAGCCCGCAGCATCTTCGCTTGGGCGGCCAGGGACATATCCCCAATTTCATCCAAAAAAAGGGTCCCCTCGTGGGCCAATTCAAACCGGCCTTTACGGCTGGAAACCGCATCGGTAAAGGCCCCCTTTTCGTGGCCGAAGAGTTCGCTTTCGATAAGGGTGTCCGGTATGGCGGCGCAGTTGACCTCCACAAAGGCCCGGGCCGCCCGGGATGAACCGTAGTGAATGGCCCGGGCCGCCAGCTCTTTCCCGGTACCGTTTTCCCCAAAAATGAGGATCCGGGCATCGCTTTGAGCGGCCTGTTTGATCAGCGCCCGGACCTCCTCTATCTGCGGGCTAAACCCGATGATTTCATTTTTGTTAAGATTCTTTTTTAGGTCCCGGTTTTCTTCCCGTAATTTTTGCAGGGTAAGGACGTTCCGGCACAGGGTCAGGACCTTATCCAGGGAAAGGGGTTTTTCCAGAAAATCAAAGGCCCCAAGTTTTACCGCCCGTACCGCCATGTCCACATTGGCATGCCCGGATATGACCACCACTTCAACCTCGGGCCAGCCCGTCCGGATCCGTTCCAGGGCATCCATGCCCCCCAATTTGGGAAGCATCACATCCAAAAAAACCAAATTAACCGGCTCGGACGCTAAAATTTCCAGCCCCAGGACCGCGTCTTCCGCGGTCAGTACGGTATAATGTTCATCTTCCATGATCGAAGCGAGGGTTCTCCGGATTCCCGGTTCATCATCAATGATGAGGATCTTTTTCATACTCAACGCCTTTTTGGGGGGCTATAGCCGGTTCATCCAGGGGGATATCGATAAAAAAAGTCGTTCCCATCCCCTCCGCGGAGTTAAACCAGATGGAGCCCCCGTGATCGTTTACAATCCGTTCCACAATGGGCAGCCCTAAGCCGGTCCCGGATTCCTTGGTGGTAAAATAGGGGGTAAAAACCTGGGCGCTTTCCTCTTCGCTGATACCCTTCCCCGTATCCCGAATACTTAATCTACAATACCGGCTTTCCCGTTTTTTGACTAGATCCGCCCGGATTTGTATTAATCCCTTACCGTTCATGGCGTCAATACCGTTGATAATCAGGTTGGTGAGGACCTGGGTAAAATGCCGCCGGTCTATTTTCACCGAGAAATCGGCTCTTACTTGATCAATATCGAATTGTACCTCGGGGAAGGAATTATGATAGGGAATAATGACTTCTTCCACCAGGTCCCGCAGTTTTGTCCAGGAAAGGCTATGCTCCATGGGCCGCGAGAGGGTCCTGAATTCGGTGAGCAGGGTGGATAAACCCTCTACTTCCTGGATGATAGCCACCATGGCGCCTTCCAGAATTTCGCCGACCTCCTCGGGCTTGCTCCTCCACCGCCGTAAAACCCGTTCCGCCGAAAGTTTTATGGGGGTCAGGGGATTTTTTATCTCATGGGCAAGCTGCTGGGCCATACTCTGCCAGATGGAAATTTTCTCCGTCCGTACCAGGGCGGCCCGGGATTTTTCCAGATCCTGTACCATGGCGTTGAAGGATTGGATCAGGAGCCCCAGCTCATCCTCGGGGCGGGCCAGTATCTGGATGGAAAAATCTCCCTCCGAGACCCGCTGGGTAGCTTCGGTCAGTTCCATCAAGGGCTGGGTTATCCTTGAGGCAAAAGAAAGGGTGATAATAACGGTCATAAGCAGGGTGGGAAAGATAAATGCCCCCAGGTACAGCCCCAGGAGGGATTTTATATTGGCTCCCAAAGAATTGATGTAGTCAAAACGGCCCAGTTCTTCTTCCACCGCCATTATACCCCGGTCAAATCCCTCCCGCAGGCCGTAACTGATAACCCGGAGGGTGGTTTTTTCAGGATATACAATATACCGGATAACATCCGTATCCCGGGGTATTTCCCGGGACACAAAACCCGGCTGGGTTCCCGGAGGCGCCTTGAGTTCCTGGGCCCGGTCCCCGGCAAAAGCCCGCTCTCGCCAGGTTTCATCCTCCTGCAAGTGGAAATCCTGAATTGCCGTGAGTTCTTCGGCGATATTTTTGAGACGGGTGGTCAGTCCTTCCCCGGCCGTACCGGGCTCTCCGGCAAGGGCCATGAGGGGGCCAAAATCCTTTTCTTTTACCAGGGTTTCCAGCTTTTCCATTTGAAAGGAATAATTCTCCAGGGCCATTTTTTGGGCTTCCCCCAGGGTATCTTCGACCTGTATGGTCTGCCAGAACCGGGCAAATTCGTATACCGACTGGATGGTGATAACCACCACCGGTACGGCGGCGAACAGGACGGTGATGGCAAAGTACCCCAGGAGCCGGACCTGGAACCTGCTCCCCATCCGGCGGGCCCAAATATCCCTGACCAGGTTTTGGACAGAATAGGCCAAAAACACCAACAAAACCGCCGGAATGGTAAAAAAAACAATAAAACTAAAACTTTCCGGGAAGCTGCCTTCCTGGAAAATATTGGTAAAGAAGGTTCGGGCAAAAAATATGGTTAGAATACAAAGAAGAAGATAGATTAGGACCAAACTCCGGACCGTGATGAGGGAATGTCTGGTGTGGGTTCGGACCGCTTCCAGCCCGTTTTCATTCTTCTTCAAATTTAGATGCAAACAGACGGGCTAAGGCATCCGCCGCCGCCTGTTCGTCTTCTCCTTCGGTAATAATTTTTATTTTGGTCCCGTAAGCCGCCCCCAGCGTGATAATCCCCATAATCGATTTTCCGTTAATCCGGTCGTCATCCTTTTCCAGATAAATCGTCGAGATAAAATCTTTTGCGGTCTGGACCAATAACGCCGCGGGCCGGGCATGGATCCCGGCTCTATTGGTTACGGTTATAATTTGTTCAACCATTGCCTATTCCTATAAAACGGTATTTGCCGGGACTTTTCTAAAATTCGCTGATCCGGCAGGGCCCTGAATTTAAAAACCTCCCCATGAACAAACCGCGGTCGGCCATCAGATAATATCTTCTTGCCCAAAATATACTGATCGAGCCTGATCGCTTTCTATCCATTTAAGAATATTTCTATTAAATTCTTTAGCTGAATTGTACCCCATCTTTTTAAGCCGTTCATTCATCGCCGCGGTTTCTATGATGATAGGTATGTTCCGGCCGGGTTTTACGGGGATCTCCAATTTCGGGATACTCACCCCCAGGATATCCATATATTTTTCTTCTATTCCCAGGCGATCATACGCTTTCTTTGCATCCCAGGTTTCCAATTCTACCACCAACTGGATCTGTTTCCGGTCCCTAATGGCCCCCACGCCAAAAAGATGGGTGATGTTGATAATTCCCAACCCCCGGATCTCCATGTGATGCCCGATAATCCGGTTTGCCCCGGTCCCTATCAAGATATTACCGCTGACACAGCGGATTTCCACCACGTCGTCCGCCACCAGCCGGTGTCCCAGCTTGATCAGTTCCAGGGCGGTCTCGCTTTTTCCAACCCCGGAATCTCCCAGAATGAGTATTCCCAGGCCGTATACCTCGACCAGTACCCCGTGGATGCTCCGTTCCGGGGCAAAAATATCCAAAAGAATCCGCATCAGCCGGGCTTGAAAATCGGTGGTAGTCAAATCGGTCTGGAGGATCGGGCATTGGGCCCGTTCGGCCTCTTCAAAAAAATTACGGTCCGGGATCAGGCTGTGGGTAAAAATACAACAGGGTATGGGGAATGAGAACATCTGTTTGATAGGTTCGATTTTACCCTCCTTCTCCAACTTACGGAGATAGGCAACCTCCCCCCGGCCAAAAAGCTGAACCCGCTCCGATGCAAAGGATTCGTAAAACCCCGACAGGGCAAGCCCCGGCCGGTTAATATCGGTGATGCTGATCTCCCGGGCAAGTCCCTTTCTGCCCCCTATGCAATGGAGATTAAGGGAATTGTGTTCCTTAAGGTCGATATCAATCAGGTCGAGGACGGTAAACCGCTTTGCCATCATTTTATTATGATAAACTAAAACGAATTCTCCTGCAATGCCGGATCGGACCACGGTTGGGCGGGGGGGTCTGACCCCCGGTGGGTGGAGGGTCAGACCCCGGTGGGCAGAGGGTCTGACCTCGGTTCGTGGAGAGGGTCTGACCCCGGTGGAGGGGCGGGTCTGACCCCGGTGGGTGGTGGGGTCTGACCCCGGTGCGGCGATGGGGTCAGACCCCGGCGGG
>JAITKD010000014.1 GCA_031278575.1 Spirochaetaceae bacterium
GCGCAAGGGATAGAAGCGGAATAAACAGGGACCGGCGGCGCCGGTCCCTGTTTATTGGAGCGGATAGCCCGGTTTCCGGCGCAAAGCGCCGGAAATGCGCCCAAAAAAAGGGAACAAAAATTTCTATGCGGTTATCCTGCCCGGGCGGACTATTCCCTTGACAGGTTCCGTATCCCCGTGTTATGGTTTTTATGAAAGGGGAGTAGTTACACGCGCGGCGGCCAACAACCGGTATCTTTTAAAAGCCGATAGGGTTTTTATAGTGCCTGGCACCGCGGCTCCGTAAAGGCCGTACCGAAGGATCCTTTACCGGAGATACAAGACCTTTCGCATAGGGTGTTCCGTTTATCGGGATCTTATGCGAAGGGTCTTTTTTTATAGGTGAATTTCCCTTTCGTAAAAAATTCAAGGAGTTCCCCGTGTCAATAAAATGGATAGTCCTCGTCCTGGCGGTCCTTATGTATACCCTGATCGTGATCTTTCCGGATAAAAAATCCTTTAGTTCCCTGGGGGCCGCCATAGTGATGATCCTCCTCGGCGCGGTCAGCCCCCAGGAAGCCCTGACGGAACTGGTGAACTGGAATGTGCTGCTGATCTTTGTGGGAAGCCTCGTGATTGCGGAGCTTTTTATCTATTCCCGGGTCCCCGCGGTGATTGCCGATTCCATAGTAACCCATTCCCCCAATGTGGGCCTCGCGGTGGTGGCGATCCTCATCATGACCGGCCTTATCTCCGCCTTTGTGGAAAACGTGGCCACCGTCCTGGTGATGGCCCCCATCGCCCTGGCCTTATGTACCAAATTGAAAATGGACCCCACCTACTTTATGGTGGGCCTCGCGGTGATGGCAAACCTCCAGGGGACCGCCACCCTGGTGGGGGATCCCCCTTCGATGATCTTCGCGGACCACGCCGGTTATAGTTTTAATGATTTTTTTATTTACCAGGGGAAACTTTCAATCTTTTTTGTGGTTCAGGCCGGTATGGCGGCGGGGGCCGTTTTTTTCTACGCCTTTTTTGTCAAATCCGGGAAACAAAAAATCGATATAGAACAGGAAACCGTTCTTACCATGGTGCCCACGGCGCTTCTCATCCTGATGATTGGGGGATTGGCCCTGGCGTCCTTTGTTTACGGGGGGATATCCCTGTTTTCCGGGCTCCTGGTTATGGGCCTGGGCTTGGCGGGCATTATCTGGTATAAGTGGATCCGGGGGGAACCCAACGAAAAAATATGGGCCCTGGTAAAGGGGCTGGATTGGGATACGGTACTGTTCCTCACCGGTATCTTTGTGGTGGTCGGGGCGGTGGCGGCGGTGGGGCTGCTGGACGAGTTTGCGGCCTTTCTCTCCCGGCTCGTGGGGGACCGGGTGTTTCTGGGCTTCTTCCTGATCGTGGGGGTTTCCACCCTTATTTCGGGTTTTGTGGACAACGTCCCCTATATCGTGGCGATGCTTCCGGTGGCGTCAACCCTGGCCGCGGACCTCTCCCTTAAACCGGAACTCTATATGTTCGCCCTGCTCATCGGTTCCTGTATGGGGGGTAACCTGACCCCCTTCGGCGCCTCGGCCAATGTGGTTTCCGTGGGGCTTCTTAGAAAACAGGGGGTCAGGATGAACTTTGGCCAATGGCTCAGGATCGGGCTTCCCTTTACCCTGGTTACTACCGGGGTGTCCGCGGCCTTTATCTGGCTGATCTGGAGTTAGCCTCAACCCGGAGGCCAGGTGAGGAAACGGCCCCCCAGGACGTGGATGTGGAGGTGGTCCACGGTTTGTCCCC
This sequence comes from Spirochaetaceae bacterium, assembly GCA_031278575.1. Lineage (GTDB taxonomy): Bacteria > Spirochaetota > Spirochaetia > Treponematales > Breznakiellaceae > JAIRMO01. The sequence goes on from JAITKD010000014.1 coordinate 1,774, forward strand.
CGTTGGTTTTACAGTTGATCACAAACCGGGCCCCTTCTTCGGCGCAGCCCTGTTCCTTGGCCAGTTCCTGGGCCTTGTTCAACAGCCTGCCGGCCAGGACGCTATCCTCCGGCTCCAGTTCCATGATGTTCCGGATGTGTTTCTTGGGGATCAGGAGGAAATGAACCGGCGCCTGGGGGGTGATGTCGTGGAAGGCCAGGAATTCATCATCCTCGTAGATCTTCCTGCTCGGGATCTCCCCCGCGATGATCTTGCAAAATATACAATCAGTCATAATGGGTTATTATACCACGGGAAGGGGATATAGGGAACCGGCTTATAATTGCCGAAAAAGCTGCCGCGCAAGGGATTGGAGGGGCGCGGAGCGGAGCCCCGGAAAGCCCGGTTTCCGGCGCTTGCGCCGGAAATGCGCCCCTATTACCGGGAAAAATCCTGGTAAAGGTAAAACTGCTGTCGCACACCGATCGGATCTTGAACCGGGGATTCAGGAATTGTATAATAACTTCGGGTTCTGAACAACAACCGCCGGGTTACGGCCAAAACCCGGAGGGTGAAACGGTCAATTTTAAGGGAGGATGCCGGTATGGAAAAAATAAAAATCGGAATTGTGGGGGCCGGCGGGATGGCCTCGTATCATTATAAGGGCTTTATCAAGGCCGGCGCCGAGGTAACGGCCGTTGCGGATATGGATCAAACCCGGGTACGGGCCTTTGCGGCGGCCAATAATATAGAAAAGGTCTATACCGGCCTGGGGGAGATGCTGGATGCCCAGCCCGAATTGGACGGGGTTTCCATTATCACCCCAAACAAATTCCACCGGCCCCTGACCGTGGAAGCCCTGGAAAGGGGGAAACACGTCTACTGCGAAAAGCCCCCGGCCCTGAACGCCGCGGAGATGCGGGAGATGCTTGACGCCTCAAAAAAAGCGGGGAAACGGCTCATGTTTGATTTTAACAACCGGGCCCGCCCGGAATCCCAGGCCATGATCCGGTATATTCGGGACGGCAGGGCGGGGACCATCAATTCCGCCCAGGCCAGTTGGATCCGCCGGGCGGGGATCCCCGGCTTTGGGGGCTGGTTCACCACCAAGGCCCTTTCCGGCGGCGGCCCGGTGATAGACCTGCCCCATATGCTGGATCTGGCCCTGTACTTTATGGGGTTCCCCGAGCCGGAGTATCTCCTGGCGGCGGCCTATTACGATTTTATGGACAACCGGGCTTTTAAGGGCCCCTGGGGCATCCCCGACACGGCCAAGGGCATTACCGACGTGGAGTCCTCCTGTCATGGGATGCTCACCTTTAAGACCGGCCAGAGCCTTATGATCCGCAGTTCCTGGGCGGAAATGAACGAGCGGGAGGTGGTGTCCGTCACCTTCCAGGGCGCCAAAGCCGGGGGCAAGCTGGAGCGGCTTTTTGGCATTGACGGCCTGGATGAAACCAGTATCGATACCTGCCGGCTTTTTACCGAAGCCTATGGAAATCAGGTTGATCTGGACATCAAGACCGAAAAGGACGAATCCATGGGCCGGATCGGGAACGCGATGAATTTTATCGACGCCATCCGCGGCGCCGCCGAACCCTACAACACCCCCGAGGAAGCCCTGATCCTGATGCGGATCGTGGACGCCCTCTACGAATCGGCGGCTACCCGGAAACCGGTAGCGATCCGCTAAGGAGCCGTTGGGCGACCGCGTCGGTAAATTCCCAGGAATCCAGGCCCCGGACGGGGGCCGGGGAAGCGAGGCGGGCTAAATCCCCGGTCATATCCCCCTCCTCAATGGTCCTGAGGGTGGCCGCTTCCAGGTTTTTGGCAAAGGCCCCCAGGTCCGGGGTGTCATCCAACTCCGCCCGTTTCGCCAGGGCCCCGGTCCAGGCGAAGATCAGGGCCGCCGGGTTGGTGCTGGTCCGTTCCCCCTTTTGCCAGCGGTAGTAGTGTTGCTGCACCGTACCGTGGGCGGCCTCGTACTCCACGGCCCCGGAAGGGGAAACCAGGACGCTGGTCATCATCGCCAGGCTCCCGGATGCGCTGGCTACCATGTCGCTCATCACGTCCCCGTCGTAGTTTTTACAGGCCCACAGGAAACCCCCTTCCCCTTTAACCACCCGGGCCACGGCGTCGTCGATAAGAGTATAAAAATAACTCACCCCCGCGGCGGCGCACGTTTCTTTGAATTCGGTTTCGTAGACCTGGTTGAAAAGCTCCTTAAAGCGACCGTCGTAGATTTTGGAAATCGTATCCTTGGCGGCAAACCAAACCGGGAGTTTTTCGTCCAGGGCGTAAAGAAAACAGGACCGGGCGAAATTTTTGATCGATTCGTCCAGGTTGTGCATACCCTGGACGACCCCCGGCCCCGCCATATCCGCCACGAGCTGCCGCCGCTCCCCGCCCTCCCGGGGGGTATAGACCAGTTCCACCCGGCCCGGCCCGGGGATGGCCATTTCGGCGTTTTTATACACATCCCCGTAGGCGTGACGGCCGATCACGATGGGCTTTTTCCAGGTCGAGACCGAAGGGGTAATGCCCGCAACGGTGATGGGTTTTCGGAACACCGTGCCGTCCAGGATGGCCCTGATGGTGGCGTTGGGGCTGGGGTGGAGGCTTTTCAGGTTATATTCGGCCTTTCGCGCGGTGTTGCCGGTGATGGTGGCGCATTTCACCCCCACTCCCACGCGCGCTATGGCCCGGGCGGCTTCGGCGGTAACCGCGTCGCCGGTGGCGTCCCGGTTTAAAAGCCCCAAGTCGTAATACTCGGTTTTGAGGTCCACGAAGGGGAGGAGAAGCCGCTCCTTAACCAACGCCCACAACACCCGGGTCATCTCGTCCCCGTCAAGCTCGACCACCGGATTTTTCATCCCCATCTTTGCCGCCATCACAACCTCCGCATAATTCCCCCGCCCCCTGGCGGAGCCGGTTCCAAACCCCGGTCGGCGCGGAAACTTCGCTTCCGGTGGAACTGCTTTTGGGAAAAGGGTGCCATTTTCGTTGGCCTTTGACAAGGGGTCAGGCGTCTAAACGTGACCCGCAATTCAGGTTTTACCGGTTTTAGGACAGACCTTTCCCCTGGGCGTTTTCGGTTTGGGGTAGGAAAGAAGGTTGATACGGAACCCAGGGCGGATTAGCGCCGCTTATCCGGGGGTGGGGCGGGAAAAAGCGGTTTGGATCGCCGTTTCCCCATATTGGGGTCTGACCCCGGGGGCTAAAGTCCCAGAGTCCGTATCCCCCCGCCTCGCTCCGGCCTCCTCCTCCAGCGGCGGTTCCCCCTCCAGTATCCGCGA
>JAITKD010000023.1 GCA_031278575.1 Spirochaetaceae bacterium
GAGGGGCGGGGGGATTCAGCCGCCGGGGTCAGACCCCAGTATGGGGAAACGGCGATTCAAACCGCGCTTTCCCTCATATTCCCCCTTCTCCCCGCCCCCGCGCCCGGATAAGCGGCGCCTATCCGCCCTGGGTTCCATATAAACCACCTTTTCCACCCCAAACCGAAAACGCTTAGGGGAAAGGTCTGTCCTGAACCGGGCAGGCGCGCTGAATGGTGGCTCGCGTTTAGCCCTGGGCAGATGGTTCCCCCGTATAAAATTACCGGTTAAAAAAGGGCTTGAATTTACTCATATAAACGGGTAGTATTTGATACTTTGAAAAAGACTCAAATAACCGTGTTGTTCTTAAATCCGGTTGGTTTTGGGAATGGCTTTCAAAAAAACGCGTGATAACGGGGGCCGTATGAGAAAAATGTTTTTTGGGGTGTTATCGGTGGTAATGACCTTGACGCTTTCGGCGCAGGAACGGGCCGTAACCATAAACGGCCATGCCTTGTCCCTGGGAGTTTCCGCCGGCGTATTATACGGTCAAAGTGAAGAAATCGTTTACCTGTATCAAAATACCGGCACTAAATTAAGCCAATTACTATGGGACCTTAAACCCCTGGTTTATGCCGGGGCGGATGTAAACTACCGTTGGCGTAAACCGGCAAACCGCTGGGGCGTGTTTTCCGATGTTTCATTTAAATTGGGGCTTCCAATGAAAAGCGGCGTCATGGAGGATAGGGATTGGATTGTCCCAGATTATCCCCAGTGGTTGACCTTCTACTCGGTGCATGATAATAAAACGGAAACCGCCATCCTGGCGGACGCCGATATGGGCCTTTCGTTTCAAATTTTCAGACAATTTTTGTTAAAAGCCTATCTCTCCTACAGCCTTATGTATTTTTCATGGAGGGCAACCGGCGGTTCTTTTTTATATCCGGCTTCGTATGGTGATAATTTCTACTATCTAAACCCGATTGATGTTATAACCTACCAACAGACCTGGCATATACTTTCACCGGGGATTGCTTTTTACGGTGAATTTAACCGTTATTTTAACGCGGAAATTGCCTTCAAGGCGAGCCCGCTTATATGGTGTATCACCGTGGACGACCATATTTCGCGGGATTTAATAATCACCGACAACCTGGACATAGGGCTTTTTATAGAGCCAAGCCTGCTTTTTTCTTTTACCCCGAATAATTTTTTTACGTTGTCCCTGGGGGTGCAATACCGAAACATAAGCCGCATTCGGGGGGATTCAATATATAAAGAAGCGGGGACCCCGGACCGAAGGGAAAAAAACATAGGCGGCGCGGGTTATTCTGTTCTTGACGCGGGTATTATCGCGACCTTCAGGCCCTTCCATAAGGGGTTTTAGGCCCCTGGGGGCCCCAAGGGGGGGGAGCGGCCGCAGGGTCAACACGTTACGGAGGGGGAGCGCTATGGGTCCCCCAAAGGAAACGCGATACGCCCCCTAAAGAGCCGTTTTTGACGCGGCTCCCCCTCGCTCCAGCCTCCTCGGGCTTCGCCCTGCGGTGGCTTCCGCTACCCCCACTCCTTTTTTCACGGGCCTCATCCAGGTTGACCGGGGGAGCGGCCTTCGGGGGTTAGAAGGTGTAGGTCAATCCCAGTTTTACAAAATTATTTTCATGGTATTGTCCGAGTTCCCCCTGTTTATTCCCCGCAAAGACACCCCCGGAGAATTCCAGGCCCACGTCTCCCCGGGTCCAGAAAATGCCGGGCAAGACATAAACATCCTGGTCCTCTATCCCCCAGATCACCGCGGTCCTCAGTTCCAGTTCATCCCGGAAAAACTTTTTTGAGAGGACCCCGGTAAACCTGGTGGAGGTGATCGCTTTCCCGGCCTCCGTATCCAGGGCGGGATTGTCCATTACCCCGCCGTCCAGGAGCCGGACGGTCTCGTTCACCTGGAGGTTGACGTTTATCCCCCAGAGGAGATCCCGGTCAAAGCCCAAAGACCAGGCGAGGAAGGGGTTGTACACCGCCCCGTCTTCCCCGGAAAGGTCTTCGGTGATATGGGCCGCAAACTCCGCCCGGAGGTTAAAGCCCCCCAAAACCATGGCGGAATCCACGCCGATCTGGTGGTAGGGGTTATAGACAACCGAGGGGGTTACAACCGGGGGGACCCCCGTTGCGTATTGCTGCCAAAAGGTTTTAAGCCCCGCTAAACTCACCGCGGGCCGGGGCAGCCTGCCGAAATAATACTGGAATCCCAGGTCGGCTGAAAGCCAGGTGGTGGTAAACCGAAGCCCTCCCTGGGCATAATCCATGGAATGTGTATCAGGATAATTAACGCCTAAAGGACTTGAGGAAAGACCGGCGGTAACCCCGTCAAGTTGTGCCTGAGATATCCCCGGGGGGCGCGAATCATACAACCACCTGCTTACCCCCTGGGTAAGCAGGGCGGGCAGTTCGTTGGCCTCGGCGGGTATCCAGTGGCCTGTTTCGTCAAAACGGTGGCCTTGAAACCAGGGAATAAAAACGGCCTCCAGTTTTGAAAAATCGCCGATCCCGTAGGAGAGATGGACCATGGGCAGGGCTATTTTCATGCCCTGAATATCGGTTATACTCGTCAGATCCCGGTAATCCAGGGGATTTACCACATCCAGGGGGCCCAGGCTGTCCGCTTTTCCCCAGGTGAGTTTCCGCAGGCCCCCTTCGATGCTGAAGGAACCGAAATAGGCCCGGGCATAGGCCTCGTCAATTTCAATAGGGGAAGAAGTCCCGTCAAAAACGGGCTTAAGCCGCAGGTTGATGACCCCATCGGCGTTTTCCCCGGAGGCGGAGAATTCGAGCTGCCCGGAAAAAATATTCCCCAGGGTGTTTTCAAAACTCCCTTTAAAATTCGAATCATCCACATACGCAAGTAATTCCGCGCGGATCTTCCCCCCAATGCGGACGCCGGATACCGGGGAACTTACCGGGGCGGCGGCCGCCCCTTCATCGGCGAAACCGAAACCAAAATCATCCTCCGCCCCCAACGGCGCGAGGAGGATGCCGCAGAAAAGTATCCCCGCAAAGAAAAAAAGTTTCCCCTTCATCTGGGCCTCCCGGTTTCAAGATAATTGGTGGTAAAAACCCCTTCCGGAATGGGATCGTCGTATTTGAGGATATCCATGGTGATGGTGGTGGAGGTGCCCGCGGCGAGGGTGGTTATCCGGGTTACGGTGGGGCTTAACCGGCCCTGTATTTCTTTGGTTTCCAGAATTTCCACCTGTTTAACCAGGGTCCCCCGGCGGTCGTAAAGCGCTATCTTATAGGAGATGCGGGAGGATTTGTCTATCCACTGTACCATTTTGGAATACTGGTAGGACTTATCCTTGGGGATCGATTCGATCACGTAACAGGTACGGCCGTCCAGGTCTTCTTCCCGGAGCAGGGTATGGGCGTCCAGGTCCGCGTCCCGGCTCGTGGAGGAGATATCGTCGTAGGAAAAATCGGTTCCCATAAAACTACCCGACCCTTCCGATGCGGCGATCCGCCGGACCTTTCCCAGAGAGGGGAGGAAGATCCAGCGGTCGTCGGGGCCGCCGGGGTTCTCCATGGTGAGGAACCGGGTATTAGCTACCGATGCGGGACGCTGGAACACGATGATGGTCCGGTCCCCCCGGGGCCCCTCCTTGGAATACTGATCCAGGACCCGCTCACTGGTGGTTCCGTCCTTGGCGGTGATCACCATCCGGGACCGGGAGGAAACCGTATCCGCGGTGATCCGGTCTCGGGAAGATCGGACTATGGATAAGGCGTCCTGGGGATAAGCCAAGAGAACCCCGGCAAAAAACAACCCCGCCAAACTTATCATTTTTTTCATATATTACTCCTTAACATCAAATTTTCCGGAATCCTTCCCGGTTATAAATTGGGGTTTTATCAGAATAAGTAACACGGGGATCACCGTAAGGCTTACCAGGGCGCTGGTACCCATGGTCAGGGCGATGAGCAGCCCCAGATCCCGCATCATGTTGAACTGGGAGAGAATGAGGACCGCAAACCCGGCCCCCACGGAGGCGGCATTGATGATGATGGCCTTCCCCGAGGTGGCAAAGGTCTTCCAGAGGAATTGCTCCCGTCCCCCGGAGGCCCGGTACTCCCGCTTATAGGCTTCCATGTAGTGGATGGTATAGTCGATCCCTATCCCCACGGAGATGCTGGCCACCATGGCGGTACCGATGTTGAGCTTTATCCCCAGGAAGCCCATCACCGCAAAGTTGATGAGGATGGCGATGGACAGGGGCGCGATACCGATCAGCCCCGCCGCCACGGAACGGTTGGACAGGGCAATGATGAGGAATACCGCCAGGAGGGAAATCAGCACCGAGCTGAGTTGGGATTGCACCACCAGGCGGTTGATGGAGCCTTCCACCAGGGCGCTCCCCCCCACGGTTACCTTGAGGTCCTTGGGGAAATTGGCCTCCGCGAAGCGGTGAATCTCCGCGATGGCCGCATCGGTATCCTCCTGGCCGGTGGTCCGCATCTGAATCGTGGACTTTATCGCCGTGGGCTCCAGGGGATCGTTGGCGTAATCCCCGATATTCCCCGAGAGGAGTACCAGGTAGTTGGAAACCAGGAGCCCCAGTTCCTCCGGGGAGCTTTTCCCGTAGCGGGCCGGGTCCCGGGGAACCTCGTAGTAGGCGGCCCCCTGGTAGTTGACCAGGCGGTGAAATTCCCGGACCAGTTCGGCGCCGTTCATGTCCCGGACGTTGCCGGAACCGGCGGCCTTATCCAAAATTGCCGCCAGTTCCAGGGGGGTGTAGGCCTTTTCCGGCGGCCCCCCGCCGGCGTCCGCCGCCCCGTCCCCGAAGCCGAACCCCGCGTCCGCCGCCCCGTCCCCGAAACCGAACCCCGCGTCCGCCGCTTCGTTCCCGAAACCGAAGCCGAACCCCGCGTCCGCCCCTTCGTCCCCGAAGCCGAAAGCCCCGCCCGCCGATGCGGGGGCCGCGGGCTTTAAACCGTCGGGGCTCTCATCGGCGTTGAAGACCTGGTTGATCCGCTTTACCAGGTCCGTAAAGCCCATCACCTTCCCGATATTGCCGGCCCGTTCCTCCAGGTAACGGCCCAGGTCGTCCAGGGCCCCTAAGGTATCGGGGTGGAGGATCCGCTCCGGGCTTTCCCCCTCGACCATCACGCTCACCACCTTGGAGCCCCCGAATTGTTCCCGGATAAACTCGTCGGACTTATAAATATCCGTGGTGGACTTGAAGTATTCCACCATCACGTTATCCACGATAATCCGGGAGAGCCCGTAAAGGGAGATCAGGATCACCGCCGCGGTGAGGACCAGGACGAAGCGTTGTTTCTTCACCACCGAAGAGAAGCCCTCGGCGATGCTGATGCTGAGGGGGTCATAGCCCCCGGTATCGGCCGCGTCCCCGGCGCTTTCCCCGGAAGCGGGGGAAGCGCCCCGGGGGAGCGCCTGTTCTTTCAGGGGGCCCCGGATGATGAGCAGGGAGGGGATCAGGGTTACCGCCACGGCAAAGGAGGCCATCACCCCGAAGCCCGCGAAGATCCCGAAATCCCGGATGGGCAGTACCGGGGTAAAGGCGCAGGAGGCAAAGCCCACAAAGGTGGTCAGGGCGGCGAGGAAGATGGGTTTCCCGATCTGCCGGAGCAGGGAAAAGATCAGGGCCCGGTGGGCCTCGTCGTCCAGGGGCGCCCTATGGAGCTGCATATCGGTGATATAGTGGGTGATCACGTGGATCCCGTAGGCGCTTCCCACCGCCACCAGGATCACCGGCAGCACCGTGGAGATGATCGAAAGCCTCACCCCAAAGAGGGGCATGGCCCCCACGGACCAAATCACCGCCACCACCACCGTGAGCAGGGGCAGGACCACCGCGGTCAGCCGGCGGAAGGAGAAGAAGAGGACCAGGAGGACCACGATGATCACCAGGGGAACCAGGAGCAGGAGGTCCGCCTGAACCGCCTCGTTCACCGTGGCGCTGAGGACGGGCATCCCCGTCACGTAGACATCCGCGGAATCCGCGAACATCTGCCGGGCTATATCCCGGACCTGGATAAAGCTCTTTACCACCTCGGCCCGCCCCGCGTCCTCCATGGGAATATCCAGGGGAACCATGATCTGGGTGGCGGTAAAGTCGTCGGAGACCAGGGCCCGGTCGTAGAGGCTCCAGGAGAGGATCCGTTG
>JAITKD010000031.1 GCA_031278575.1 Spirochaetaceae bacterium
CGCCGGGGCCGGAGCGGAGCGGAGCCCCGGAAAGCCCGGTTTCCGGCGCTTGCGCCGGAAATGCGCCCCTATTACCGGGAAAATCCTGGTAACGGTAAAACCGCTGCGCCCAGGGGCAGGAGGTCCCCCCAAGTTCATTGAAACCAGACGGGTAAATGAGCCTGTTCCAAAACCGGCAGAGAAATACCCGTACCCCCCCGCTAACCCGTCTTGGTAAAGTCCCAGGGTTCGTAGATCTTGGGCACATCCCCCAAAAGCCGCTTGGTGTAGTCCGACTTGGGGTGGAGTATGGCCTCGTCCGCCGTCCCCTGCTCCACGATAACCCCATGCTCCATGATGTACACCGTGTCCGATATATAATACGCCAGACCTATGTCGTGGGTAATAAACACGATGGTCATGTCCACCTCGTCCCGCAGCTTTAACAGCATGTCAAGGATCGTCGTCCGGGAACAGGCGTCTATCATCGAGGTGGGCTCATCGGCAATGAGCAATTTCGGCTTCAACATGAATATCCGGGCTATCATCAGCCGCTGCATCTGCCCACCCGATAATTCAAACGGATATTTGTTGGACAGTTCCTCAAATTTCAAATTCACAAACTTACAGGCGTCCCGCATCTTCCCAAACTTTTCTTCCTTGCTCAAATTCCCACCGCCCTCGCGGAGGTGTACCGCTTTCTGTGTCCGCTTTACAACTACTGGATGCCTTCCTTCCGTCTCATTGCCAAAGAAACGCAGACGGAGGGGCGGTACCAGAAGGTCTAGGAAAAGAAACCGCGGACACCGTATGAGCGGCTGATGGAATCGCCGGATGTTTCACCGGAGTGCAAAGCCGAACTGGGGCGCAGGAGATCCGGGCAAAACCCGGTAGAATTGAACCGGAAGCTGAACGAGGCGATTGGGCAGCTCTTGAAAATAAACGGGGAAAAGGGCAAGGTGAAACAACCCTCCGGTCAGGAGGATGGTCGGGCCGGAGCGGCCTGATTTCGGCTAGATTAATTATTAGGCAATTCGGTCTATTGTAAATTTTTTTAGTACCCCCTATACTTTGGGTCAGTTTCCTTTGGAAGGGTTTCATTTATAAAATACTATTGAGGGTAATAACAATGTACCATCAAGTACATACCATTATGGATTGGGGACCGGCGGTTACAAAACTCATTTTGGATTTGGATAAAAAAATACACGCCCGGCCGATGGACGTTAACGGTTTTTCCGTGTCGGTCAAACGGCTCGACCCCCGGATCGGTAAAATCAGCCTGGTGGACGAAGGCAACCGGAAAATTAAAGGGCTCTTTGTTTCCGATGCCCAGGGGAACAAGGCGGACAGGGGGGCCCATATAACCTTGGAAATGGAATATGGCCCGGCGGATGCTTTAAGTTCCCCGATGAATTCCTACAAAGCCCGGAATGCCTGGATCACGTGCCAGTACCAGATCACCCCAAAGAAGAACCTGGGGGATATTTCGCTTTTGACGGTGGATAAACCGGGTAAAATTTATAGACCCCAGTTGGAAAAGTTTAATTTTAACGGGAAAATCAAATATATGGACAGGGAATACGGTGAAATCACCCTGACCTATGCGGATTATATTCCCCCCGGGGCCCACGAAGGCTCAAACCTTCCCCTGATTATCTGGCTCCACGGCCTTGGGGAAGGGGGAACCGACGCGAGCCTGCCGCTTTCGGGTAATAAGGCGTGTCATTTCGCCAGCCCCGAAGTTCAGGCGTATTTTGGGGGCGAGGCCTATGTGCTTGCCCCCCAATCTCCCACGTTCTGGATGGATATAGTCCACATGGACCCCCGGGATGGGGGAAATGAAACCCTCAATGCCAGTAAATACACCCGGGCGTTGAAGAACCTTATCGACCATTACCTTGCGGAGCATCCCGGGATTAACCGGTCCCGTATCTATATCGGGGGGTGTTCCAACGGCGGGTTTATGACCCAGGTGCTGATCATGGACTACCCGGATCTGTTTGCCGCGGCCTTTCCGGTTTGTTCCGCCGCCATGGACAGCAAGATTACGGACAAACAACTACGGGACATCCGCCATATACCCCTATGGTTTGTCAACGCCGCGTCGGATCCGGTGGTTCCCGCTCCCAAAAATTCCCTTGCCACTTTTGACCGGCTGGTTAAACTGGGGGCGCCCCAGGTTTATTATAGTTATCCCCGGGATATACATGACAAAAGCGGCCTTTATACGAAAAAAGACGGTTCTCCCTATGGGTATCCCGGCCATCATTCCTGGATTTATGTGTATAATAATTGGCTGACCCAGCCTATCGAAGGCAAAGAAGTAACCCTCATGGAGTGGCTTTCCCGTCAAAGAAAGAAATGAGTTTTTTGTACGAAACCCACTTGCATACCAGCCAGGCCAGCGCCTGCGGAGAATCCCCGGGGCACGCATATATCCGGGGATTTAAGGCCCGGGGATATGCCGGAATTATCGTGACGGATCATTTTTTTAACGGCAACACCCGGATCAACCGGAATCTGCCCTGGAAAGAATGGGTAACCCGTTTTTACCGGGGCTATGAAGATGCCCGGCGGGAAGGGGAACGGCTGGGGCTGGACGTATTTTTCGGCTGGGAAGAAACCTTTGAAGGGGATGATTACCTCATTTACGGGCTGGATAAAGAATGGCTCCTGGAACATCCCGAGGCGGCCCATTGGACCCGCCGGGAACAGTACGAGACGGTGAACAGGTACGGGGGCTGTGTGGTCCAGGCCCACCCCTTCAGGCAGCACTATTACATCAACTGTATACATTTGTCCACCGGCTGTGTGGACGCGGTGGAAGCCGCCAATGGGGGTAATCAAGAATCGTCCTATGACGCCCTGGCCATGGCGTATGCCCGAAAACTGGGCCTCCCGGTAACCGCGGGTTCGGATATCCACCATATCGATCAACTCCAAACCGAAGCCGTCTTTGGGGTCTATCTGGATAAAAAAATGACGGCCATATCCGATTATGTAACCGCCGTCAAAACCAATACCCTGGCGGGGATCCATACCACCCTGGGCCGCTGTAACCTGCGGGGGGACGAACGGATCGATCTTCCGGTGGATATCCGGGACGCCCGGGACCGCAGCACCCGGCAGGACATAGGGGAGTTTTTAAGGTCCTAAGGAAGCACTGATTTATTCAATCGAGAATAAATCGGTGCTACTTTAACGTTGGGAACCGCCGGATGATGTTTCCGGCCCCTATTCCCGGCCTATGTCCCGGCGGAAGGCCATGCCGTTAAACCGCAGGGCCTTTACGGCTT
>JAITKD010000076.1 GCA_031278575.1 Spirochaetaceae bacterium
ACCGTCAAGCTGGGCGGCTCGGTGCCCACCAATAGTATTGCTAGTGGTAATCGGGGCTATGATACTTTTGGCGGCGGGGCCAATACTCTGGGAGGCAAGTGGTCTTGGGCGTCGATTAACGGTATCATTACCGTTGACGCGCGGAAACTAAATAGTATCGTCAAGCACTACAACCAGGCGTTACTATACAACAGCACTTGGGTTACATTATCCGACCCCGAGCCAACAACGGTGCCTACAACCAATGATAATATCTATGCCAGCGCTGATGGGAAGACCGTCTGGAAATGGAAGAAGTACACCAGTGGTATCGAGGCGCATTTTGAGATACTGCTCTGGTCAGGGGCATCCGTCAAGCAGGCGAAGCTTGAAATTACACCGGCAACGGCGGACACTGATTACACCGTTACCGTTGATTGGAGCGGCGTAACGTTCAACTAAGGAAGCGCTACTTTAACGGTGTCAGTCACCTTTTCCCTAAACTCCCGGTTCGCCGGGAGTTTAGGCCGCCCCTACCGTACCGAACGGTAACGGAGCGCCCGGTACTGACGGGTATCCGGCGCCCGGTAATTATTCACCCTTTCCCGGACATTGTTTATCCGCTGGGCCGGCGCCGGATGGGTTTTGTTAAACCCTCCGGGGTGTTTCGGCTGGTTTTGTTCCAGGGATTGCAGCATTTCGATAAGGCTCGAAGGGGTATATCCCGCGGAAGCCAAAAGAGCCAGGGCCAGGGTATCGGCCTCGAATTCCTGGGTTTGGGAATAGCCGTTATTGACCAGGGTGGTTACGATGTTCCCAACGGATTCGTCAAAAACATCGGTGAGTTCCTTCAGGTCCAGGTATTGTCCCGCGGCATTGGCGGCGGAAGTCCCGGTTATCATTATCGCCTGGGTGATACGGCTGGTCTTTATGGCCTTGATACTGTGCTGTAACTGGATATGGGCTATCTCATGGGCAATGACCGCGGCCAAGGCATCTTCGGAATTGGTACACTCGATAAGCCCCCGGGTTACAAAAATATGTCCCCCGGAGGTGGCAAAGGCGTTTATTTCGTTACTATCCAGGATAAGGACGTGATACCCGTTAAATATTTCCGGCCGGGGGGAATTGATCACGATGGCGGCGCAAATTTTGTTAAGATAGCCGGTTAACGCGGCGTTTCCGGTGTAAGCCGGGTAATTATTCAGCAAATTGGCCCCCACCGCCCTGCCGATATAATATTCCTGTTCCGGGGTGATCTCCGCGGCGGCCCGGGCAATGGCGTTACTGGATTGGGAAATGGAATTGGCGGTGTTTTCATCGATCACCCCCATGGCGCCGGCAACCTGGGCCCCGACACCGGCAACGGATGCCACCGTTTCACAGGACATAAGCCCTAAAAAGCAGAGGGCGGTCAATACCGCAAGGGGAAGGCGTAAAAGTCGTTTCATGTTTATTCTCCCGTTACCAAATGGCCTTCTTCAAGAAAAACGTATAAATCCTCTTCGGATATCTCCAGGGCTTCCATGGCGTTTACGGCTGAATAATCCAGGCCGTTCCCGTCCTGATAGGATTTTTCAACCTCCTCGTTAAAGCCCTTTCCCGCCAGGGCTAATTCATTGGCGGAAGTCGAAGTAGAACCGCTCCCGGCGGTAATACGCCGGGCGGTCAGTCCCGCGGACTTCATCCAGCCGCTTACGGATTGGGAGGCGGAACGGATCTCCACCCAGGCGCCCTGTTCCCGCAGGACCGTAACCGGATCTCCATAGGCCAAGGTACCCCTGGTCCGGGCAAAAAACCCCGTGGAAGATTTAATCTGGGCTGTTTTTGTCGAAATATACATGGTTTTACCCGTTAAAGACTGCCCGGACGCTCCGGTTATTACCAATAAACCAACAACCAAAAAAACAACGGATCGTTTCATTATTTTCCTCTGTATCATAAAATGCGGCCGCGGCAATTTTACCTTTAAATTCGGAATTCGGGCGCATCCGGCCGCTGTTGCGGCCGGACCGGGCTTTTCGGGGCTCCGCTATCGCTCCGGCCCCGGCGCAATGCGCCGGGGCTGCTTACGCACCCCTCCAATCCCTTGCGCGTTTCGTACACGGCGGCTTTTTCGGCAATGATAGACTGGTAAAGGTAAAATTACTGAACACCGTGATTCGCCGCTTGCGCGATAGCTTTGAAACAGATAAACTTAAGGGGAGTAATTGTTCCAAAATAACCGGGTTTTGGAATAAGCTCATTTAAGTGGTTTACCGGATGTTCTTTTATAACCGCGGTTTTAAAGGAACGTGAGCGTTTGCGGGACTTTCAAAACGTCGGATTTTTAAAAGTCCCCTATTCTAAAAAGGAGCGTATTATGGATTTTGAAAAGGACATGATGCAGAAAGCTAAATCCCTGCAAAAAAAACTGGTATTGGCCGAGGGAACCGAACCACGGACCATAAAAGCCGCCCGGATCATCGCCGACAACCAGTTGGCTTCGTCGGTTACCCTGGTGGGTAAGGAGTCTGAAATTTTGGTCAGGGCCGAAAAAGAAGGGGTAACCCTACAGGGGATCACCATCGTGGATCCCCTTTCCTCCCCTTTGATCGAAAAATACGCCCGTGAATATTATGAACTGCGGAAACATAAGGGGATGACCCAAGACCAGGCCAAAACCGATATCCTTCATTTTTTGCGGTGGGGAGCCATGATGGTCCATCTGGGGGATGCGGACGCCATGGTGGCCGGGGCTGAAAGCGCCACCGCCGATGTGCTTCGGGCGGGGCTCGCCGTCATCGGTACGGTTCCGGGCTCAAAAACCGCGTCTTCCTGTTTTGTCATGCAAACCACCGATACTTCCTGGGGAGCGGGGGGCGCCCTTATCTTTTCCGACTGCGCGGTGGTACCGGATCCAACCCCGGAACAGCTTGCGGAAATCGCCCTGGCCGCGGCCCAGTCCTGCCGGGAATTCCTCGGCGTCGATCCCGTGGTGGCCCTCCTCTCCTTTTCAACCAAAGGATCCGGGGGGGATCATCCCGACATACTCAAAGTACGGAGCGCCCTGGAATTGGTAAAAGCCAAAGAGCCCTCCTTAAGAATTGACGGCGAGCTCCAGGCCGATGCGGCCTTGGTGCCTTCGGTAACCGATAAAAAAGCCCCGGGCAGTATCGTCCGGGGCATGGTAAACACCCTGGTTTTCCCCGACCTGGGCGCCGGAAACATCGGGTATAAACTGGTGCAGCGCCTGGGGAAAGCCGAAGCCTTTGGACCCTTCCTCCAGGGTTTTGCCAAGCCCATAAGCGATCTGTCCCGGGGCGCTTCGGTAGACGATATCGTGGTTACCGCGGCGGTTACCCTCGCCCGGGCAAAATAGGGGAGGAATCCCTGCGGAGCGGCGTTTATGGGGGATTATTCCGGGGGAAAATTCAGCGGTACCGCGGATCGAGGGAAGGAGCAATTTATCCTGGCCATTAAGGCGGGGGTAAACCGGGATTATAAAAAAGCCGCCGCCTTACTGGAAGAACTGCTGTCGGAATACGATGCCCCTCCGGAAGCCTATCTTTATTTAGGCCGTTCTTTCCATGCCCTTAAAGAGTATTCCCGGGCTTTAGCCGCCTTTAACGATTACCTCCGGCTTAATCCCCATTCCGCTGAGGGATATTTTTTCGTTGGCCGCACCTATGCGGCCCTGGGGATGCCCCACAAAGCGGTACCGTTTCTCAGGAAAGCCCTGGAGTACGACCCGGAGAACCCGTCCGTTTTGGCCCTTTTGGGGATAAGCTACCTTAAATCCAAACATTCCGCCCCGGCGGTAGAGGTCCTGCAGCGGGCGGTGGAAATCGCGCCGGATAATAAACGGATCTACCACGGGTACCTCAACGCCCTTTTTATCCGGGGGATACGGCTCTGCCGGCTTGAAGATTACGGGTTGGGGATTCAGACGCTCCGGTTTGTTTTGGAGAACGGTTTCGACTCCCTCCTGCTCAGGCTGGAATTGGGCCGGGCTGCCCGGGAATTAAATTACCTTGAAGAAGCCCTGAACCATTATACCCAGGCGATTCATTTTGCCCCCGGGGATCCCATGATCCGCTGGTACCGGACCTCGATCCTGATGATCCTGGGGAGGAACGGAGAAGCCCTGGAAGAAATAGAAAAAATCCGTTCATCCCAGGATGGAAAAATCCCCAATCTGCCCTGGAACGGCGAATTGGTAGATTTTTTTATGATCCGTTCCCTGTTGGATGCGGGCGCCTGGCGCCTGGCGGCGGACTCCTGCCGGAACTGGCTTAAATACCGCCGGGCGGACCCCCTGATCCATGCCATGGACGCGGAGGCCCTGCGGAAACTGGGGGATCGCCGGGCCGCCAAAAACCACCTGGAACGGGCCCTGGAATTGGATCCGAAACAAATTCAGCTTTGGTATACCCTGATCGTCAACGCCTGGGAGGATAAGGACTGGAAAACCCTGGGATGGGGATTAAAAAACGCGAAAAAATTACCCGGAGACCGGGATCTTATCCAACGGTTTTCCGTTTTATACGAAGCCGCCACTAATGATGACGATCCCGCTATGATTGAAACCCTGCAGGGGGCGATCCGTTCCCTGGGGCCGGATCCGGAAATCATGTATGCCCTGGCCGCGCGGTACCTCAAGACCGGGCTTATCGAAGCGGCTTTAAGCTGGTTTAAAAAGGTCATTGCCGTCCGGAAGGATCACGAAAAATCCTATCTGGGGGCTATCGCTGCCCTGGAGGTTCTGTTTAAAGAGGGAAGCGCCAAGGCACGGGAAGAATTAAAAAAGACCTATAGGGTATACCTCAACGGGTGGAAGGACAACTATGGTATCCGCCGGGAAGAGGCCCTTTTCCTGGTTAAAATCGGTGAATTTGAGCGGGCCGCCAAGGAACTGGAACTCCTCCTGGTATGGGAACCGGCTAATCCCACCTTGCGCCGGATTTTAGCCTATTCCTACCGAAAATCCGGGCGCTACCGGAAAGCCGCGGTTTTCCTTAAGGCCCTGCTTAAGGAAAAACCCGGGGATATTACGCTGCTCCTGGAATATACCGGATGCCTTGAACGCGCCGGGGCGGCGTTCTATGCGGCGGCGGTATTGGAAAAGGCCCGGAATTTGTTTCGGAAATCCCCGGACATTCCCCTGGCCCTGGGGCTCCTTTTCTACCGGGCGAAAAAAACAGATCGGGCTTTGGCGTTCCTGCGGGAAGCCGCGATGAAAAACAATAAAGATCCCCGGCCTTACGAATGGATGGCTTTTATTGTCCGTGAACAGGGAAATGTCCCGGGGGCCTGCCGATACGAGGAGGAAGCGGCCAAGAGGAAAGGCAGGTGAGCTTGTTCCGGTTGGCGGGGAAAACCATAACTTTTTTTCTGTTTCCCGGCGATCCTGGTTGCTGAAATAATAAAAAGATTTATAATAAAGAAGGTGTCAGACACCATAGGAAACGTGAAGCGTAAATACGGTATCTTGGTAACAGACCGGCCGCGCGGGGCTTTGG
>JAITKD010000177.1 GCA_031278575.1 Spirochaetaceae bacterium
GCCTTGGTAACCATCCGCTTGCCGAAGACCACCTCGGCGCCGGTGGAAATGGTCTCGATAAACACCGCCAGCATGGTATAGGCGTGGTGGAGGGGGAGGATGGCGTAAAAAACATCGGTATGAAGCACCGTGAGGGGGGTCCCCTGGGCGAGGTAACAGTCGGAAACCAGGTTTTGATGGGTCAGCATTACCCCTTTGGGGGTGCCCATAGTCCCGGAGGTAAAGAGGATCGCCGCCAAATCGGTTTCCGCCGCCGGTTCTATCTCCGCCGGAGGCCCATCCAGGTCGTATACGTAGGTGCCTATCCCCTTTTTTAACGAGACAAGCTCCTTGAGGACCCCGGGATTTTCCTGATACCGGCCGTACTTTTCCTCATCCACAAAGAGGAACCGGGCCTTGGAAGTCCTGAGCAAAAGGTCGGTTTCCTCGTTTTTAAGCTGGTAGTCGATGGGGACCACCACGGCCCCGGCAAAGAGGATCCCCAGGTAGGACACGGTCCATTCGGGGGAGTTTTTCCCCGTGAGGGCCACCATATCACCCTTACGAACCCCATGATGGTACAGCCAGCGGGCCACCGCTTCTATAAGGCGGAGGGATTCGGCATAGTTAAGGCTAATCCGATCCGGTTCGTAAATGGTAAAGCAGGGCCGTTCCCCGTAACGGATGACGGTGATTTTAAACATCTCCGGCACGGTCGGCCACAACCCTGAAAAAATTTTTCCTCGGAATTCATCTAAAAAAGTCCAGGGGGTATCGGTACTACTCATAAATTTCTTCCTTTGATATATTTTGACCCATAAAAAGGCAAAAGGTTGCGGTTTCGAGTAAAAATCAGGGGGAATCTACAATAATGACAGCCAAGATAAAATCTGACCGGCCCCCGCTGTTTACCCGGCGGTTTTTTCCTGTTTTTTTCTTTTTCGAAAGGCTTCCAGACACTCCCGCCTTAATATCACCACTGAAAGTCCCCGATACTCGATTTCCGCCTTGAGCCGGCGGGCGTTTTCTTCCAGGAATTGCTTTTTCGCCTCCAGTTCCAGGAAATGTTCCGGTTTAACCCCAAGGCCCCGGATCAGGGGCGGGAGACGGTTTGAGGGGATCATGGTTTCCTGGCAGCCGGTCATGGCCACGATGGAATTATCGAGGATTATTACGGTCATGGGAACGTCCGCGGCCGCCGCATCGATAAGGCCGGTTATCCCCGAATGGAGAAAGGTCGAGTCCCCGATGACGGCAATGGCATGGGCTATCCCCGCTTCGGCGGCTCCCTTGGCCATACCTATGGAGGCCCCCATACAGACGATACTTTCAATGGCCGAATAGGGGGGGGCGGCGCCCAGGGAATAACAGCCGATGTCGGAGGTGATTGCCACCGACGGAAGCCCCGCCGCCGCTTTTTTGATGGTTTCATAACTGTCCCCATGGGGGCAGCCGGCGCAGAGTTGCGGCGGCCGGCCGGGGATCCGCGTTACATCGAAGACCCCGGCGCTGAGTACATTGGGCCGGGGGGACAGTCCCAGGGCCTGCCGTACCTTGTCGGGATCCAGTTCCCCGGTGCGGGGTACCGTACCGTCGAACCTCCCCGAAACCGCCATGGTCATGGGCATGATGCCCCGGAGCTTCTCCTCAATAAAAGGCTGGCCTTCTTCGATCACCAGGACCCGTTCCGCCCCTTGACAGAGGGTACGGATCGATTCGACCGGGAGGGGATAGGCCCCGATGTGGAGCCGGGCGGGAACCCTTCCCCCCCGGAATTCTACCAAATCCTCCAGGTTTTCCTCGTAGTAATTACCCCCAAGGCCGGAAGTGATCACCGCGAGGCGTTTATCTTCCCCTTCGCATTTATTGGCGGCATGGGCCGTTGACCAGGCCATAATGTCCGTTTGTTTTTCGATGAGGGAGCGGTAATTCCGCCGGGCATAGGCGGGAAGAAGCATCCATTGGGTCTTGTCTTCCGTTTTGGAAAGGGGATTTTGTTCCCGGCTTTGGGCAAGGGTTACCGGCCCCCGGGCGTGGGAGAGCCGCGTGGTCAGCCGCAATACCACCGGAATACGGAATTTTTCGGAAACCTCGAAGGCTTCCCGGGTCATATCGTAGGCTTCCTGCTGGTTCCGGGGTTCCAGGCAGGGGGTCATGGCAAAGGAAACATAAAAACGGGTGTCCTGCTCGTTCTGGGAACTGTGCATCCCCGGATCATCCGCGACGGCGATCACGAGGCCCCCCTTGATACCCAGAAGGGCGCCGTTTATAAAGGGATCCGACGCCACGTTGAGCCCCACGTGCTTCATGGTGATAATGGATCGGCGGCCCGCGAAGGATACCCCCAGTCCCGCTTCCAGGGCGGTTTTTTCATTGGTACACCACCGGGCCGCCGGGCCCCCAACCCCGTTTCGGCGGTTTTTGCGGTATTCTTCGATGAGGTATTCCAGGATCTCCGTGGATGGGGTACCGGGATACCCGTAGGACGCGCTTACGCCCCCGTGGAGCGCCCCCAGGGCAACCGCCTCATCCCCCAGGAGCAGGGTTTGTCTTGTGGAATTTAAATCACTCATGAAACACTCCAAATACCCCGGGCCGTATCCCAGGCAAAATAATCCGCATAGGTAAAAGGCTAATCCTTTTTAACCGCGCGTATACCCCGTTAAATTCCCTCAAAGGCCCTATCCAAAAGCCGCCGCCCGGGAGGATCGGTGAAACGGGAAACCAGGGGAACCACCATAAAGGGAACCACGATGGCAAAGGAGGCGGCCAGGGGAGACCGGGCGGGGCCCAAAACAAAAAAGAGGACTATTTCGGTAACCAGCCCGGTAATCAATCCCGCATAGGCCCCGGCCTTGGTAACCTTTTTGTGGTAAAGCCCCAGGATGTAGGGGGCGGCAAAAGAACCGGAAACAACTCCCCAGCTTAAGGACATAAGGGTAACGATAAATCCGATCTGAAACCGGGATATAAAATAAGACACGATAATAAACAGGGCCGAAAGGAGGCGCATCATCGCCACGGACCGGTCCTTGCCGGTTTTGGTATCCACCCGGGAAGGGTAGAGGTCTATGGCCACCGAGGATGAGGATACCAGCACCAGGGAGGACAGGGTGGACATGGACGCGGAAAGCACCAGGAGCAGGATCAGGGACAAAAGGAGCTGAAGATTTCCGACAAACCGGTTGGTCAGCAGGGTGGGGACAATAGAGTCGTAGAGGATGGCCCCGGCCTCGTTTTGGGGAACCGTGGTCAGGTCAAAAAACACATGGGCATAGGCGCCGGTCAAATAGGCGGCGATACCGATCATCAGGGCGAAGACCGTAGTTACCGCCGCCGCCCGGGGGATCACCGCCTCGTTTTTGACGGCGTAGAATTTCTGGGTCATCTGGGGGAGCCCCCAGGTGCCGAAACTGGTCATAAACACCAGGGAGATGACGGTAAGTACCGAAGGCTGTTGCGCCGGGGGAACGTGGATTTGGTAGTTTTCCGTCACCTTCCCGATCATCTCCCCAAGACCCCCGCCTTGGCCGGAGAGGACGAAGATCATGACGGCGGCGCCGAAAAACATGATGATCCCCTGGATAAAATCGGTAACGGCAATGGCAAAGTAGCCCCCCAGGATGAGGTATACCCCGGTAAAGGCGATCATGATGAGGAGGGCGAGGTCATAGGGAATATGGAAAACCGCCTCAAAAAGGTGGCCCAGACCCTTAAAAACCGAAGCGGAGTAGGGGAGGAGGAAAAAGAAGATCACCGAGGCCGCCACGGGCTTTAAATGTTTTGCCCCGTACCGCTCCTGGAGGAATTCCGGCATGGTCATGGCATCCAGGTTCTGGGTCATCCGCCGGGTCCGCCGGGCCAAAATCACCCAGGCAGCGCCGGCGCCGATGAGGGCGTTTCCCAGGGCGATCCACAGGGCGTTGAGCCCAAACTGCCAGCCCTGGGCTCCGGCAAAGCCGATAAAAATCACCGCGGAAAAATAAGAAGTGCCATAGGCTACCGCGGAAACCCAGGGGCCCATGGTCCTGCCCCCCAGGAAAAAATCGCCCAGGGTTTTCGTTTTCCGCATCCCCCAAATGCCGATTCCCGTCATAAGGGCTAAAAACACCGCCAGGAAAATAATTCCTATACGAATCACCGGTTCCTTCCTTATAATAATTACAGGATAAGGGAGCCTTTCCCAAAACCCGGTTGGTTTTGGGAAAGGCTTTGGAAAAAGCGGTCTGAGGCCCGCTTTTTCCCTCTAAATCTAAGGAAGCACTGATTTATTCAATCGAGAATAAATCGGCGCTGCTTTAACGTAACCAGTTTTTGTACTGTTTTATCCTATCAGGGTTGGAGAATTTATACCAGATAGGACGATCCTTTTCAGAACCCGGTATGATCCCCGGAACCGGATCGCCGGGGAAAAGCGCCATGATTTTTTTCGGTACGCGCGGCTCCGCGGCGGCTCATCCCGCGGGGGTACTCCGGGATTCTTCATTAAATAAATTGGGGGATTTTAAATATTCCTCCGCGTTAAAGGCGTTCAGGAGTTTCCCCATGGAGTTATTGGTCATGATGGTACTGATCACCTCAGCGGATAGCTCCGCTGAGGGGACTACCTCAAGGTTCGGGATCTTTTCCGGCAGTGAACCGGGGCAGAATACCGTGTCGGTAACCATGATATGCCGCAAAAGGCCCTCGGAAGCAAGCCGGGTAAGCCGTTCCGCGGCGGGGGAGGAAAAAACGGCGTGTACCGCGATGAGGTTGATTTCCGCCGGTCCCAGGGGCGCCAAAGCCCTGATAAGGCTGTCTACGGATCCCGCGGTATCCACCATGTCGTCTACGATCCATAAAACCTTGCCTTCAATGGGTTCGGCGGAAAGGATATTGATGGATTCAATGGAATTGGAACGGGAATAATCCCGTTGTTTATGGGCCACCACCAGGGGCGCCCCAAAGGCGTTGGCAAAACGGCGGCCCAGCTTTTCACCTCCGGCGTCCACGGAACAGAAGGCCCAATGGGGACGCACCACCTGTTCCAGGGTGTTGATGTTTTGGATATAGACATCGCAGAGCCGCTTTTTGAGCAGGGTCAGGGCCGGAATATCGTCAATGGCGCAAATAGTCGGATCCACCATGGATTTTGATTTATCCGAATGAAGCTGATAGGTTATGATATGGGTGGTTCCCAGGCCCGAGAGGATCTTCAAATGGACCCACAGTCCCACGGAACTGCGCCGGATGGTCCGGTCCGATCGGGAGCAGGAAACAAAGGGCTCAAAAACCAGGATTTTTTCCGCCTGGGATCGTTTTAAGGCGTCTACCGTGTGGTATAACTCGATCTTTGCCTCTTCCACCGCGATGCCCTCCTGGTTACGGGCGCAGCTGGTAAAAAGGACCACATCCTTACCCCGCAAGGAGGTGTTGATCTCTACCTCCATCTCTCCGTCCGCGAAACGATCCGTTTTCAGGGCCTGTACGCCGTCCAATTCATGGCTTAGGGAAATAAAACTGGGGAATTTTGAAAGGCAGTCGACAACCCGGGATGCATAATCCCGCATGGATCGGGTGGCGGTTATGATAAATTCATTCATCTTGCTTTTACGCCCTTCATGTTTAAAGTTTACTATAGGTAATGAAGGATTGCATAGGGGAATTTACCGATAGCAAACAAAAAAAAAATATGTTATTTTTTAAGATAAGTAAAGCAGATTTGATGCGGTTGCCTTATATAGGGGAGGAGGAAAAGGTGGCAAAAATAAGCGAGAACGAAAAAAGCCGGGGGAATCCCCTGGCTACGGGTGAAGAAAAAGAAAAGGCCATGGAAACGGCCCGGCTCCAGATAGAAAAACAGTTTGGTTCCGGTTCCTTGATAAAGCTGGGGGACCATACCAATGCGGCGGGGATAGAGGTTATTCCCACGGGGTCCATTCTTTTGGATGAGGCTTTGGGCATAGGGGGGTATCCCCGGGGCCGGATCATCGAAATTTACGGGCCTGAGTCTTCCGGGAAGACCACCCTGGCGCTCCACGCCATTGCGGAAGCCCAAAAACTGGGGGGGATCGCCGCGTTTGTGGACGCCGAACACGCCCTGGATCCCATATATGCCAAAAACCTGGGGGTAAATATCGATGAGCTCTGGATTTCCCAGCCGGATAACGGGGAACAGGCCCTGGAGATCGCCGAAAGCCTGGTCCGTTCCGGGGCGGTGGATGTGATTGTGGTGGATTCCGTAGCGGCCCTGACCCCCCAGGCGGAGATTGACGGGGATATGGGGGACGCCCAGATGGGACTCCAGGCCCGGCTTATGAGCCAGGCCATGCGGAAACTCACCGCCATCATCGGTAAATCCCGGAGCCTCCTGATCTTCATCAACCAGATCCGGATGAAGATCGGCGTGATGTTCGGTAACCCCGAGACCACCACCGGGGGAAACGCCCTTAAATTCTATGCCTCGGTCCGGTTGGAAGTCCGTAAGATGGACACCATAGAAAAGGGGGAGAAGGGAGAATCCGACGCTATCGGAAACCGGGTCAAAGTCAAGGTGGTTAAAAACAAGGTCGCCCCCCCCTTTCGGAAGGCGGAAATGGAGATCATGTTTGGTAAAGGGATATCCGCCATTGGGAGCCTGTTGGACGCGGCGGTTAAGTACGAAATTATCGACAAAAAAGGGGCATGGTTCTCCTATGGGGAAGAAAAGGTAGGCCAGGGCCGGGATAATGCCAAGGGGTATTTGGAGGCCAATCCCGAATTTGCCCGGGAAGTGGAACAAAAACTCAAGCGGATCATGTTCCCCGGCAGGGAGCTTCCCCGGTCCGAAAAGGCCGCGCCGTCCCCCGGAAAAGGTCCTGAAAAGACCGGCCCGGAGGAAAAGGCCGCGCCGGCGGAGGAGAAAAAGGCCCCCGTGGAAAAAAGAGAACCCGGCCGGCCCGCCGGGGAAGTTTCCCCTGCCAAGGAGAAGATCAGCCTGGGACGCGGCCCGGGGAGGCCCCCCTCCCGGGAGACCAGTGGCCTTTTCTAAGGACCGGGGAGGGGCGGGGACCCCGGTGGTATTGGGTTTAGGCTCAAATCAGGGGGATTCCCCCAGGATCCTGACCGATTCCCTGGGGGTTTTGGGGGAATTCCTGGGGGAAATACGGATCGCTTCGTTTTTTGAAACCGCCCCGCTCCATATTACGGATCAGAACCGGTTCCTCAATACCGCCCTGGGGGGGCGGTATCCGGGGGAGCCCCGGGAATTGTTGGATCTTATCCACCGGATCGAAGCCCAGTTTGGCCGGGATCGGAAAAAGGAGCGCCGCTGGGGGGAACGCCCCTTGGATATTGACATCCTCCTTTTCGGCGATTTCGTCCTGTCCGATCCCCCGGATCTGGAAATTCCCCATCCCCGGCTTACCGAACGCCGGTTTGCCCTCGTTCCCTTACTGGAACTGTTCCCCGAAGCGGCGGATCCCCGAACCGGCAGGCCCTACCGGGCCTTTATGGAAGAACTCCCTCCCCAGGGTATTTACTATGCGGGCCCGGGAGAATATACTAATGGTAAATGGGCATCCAAAACTCAAGTACGGTCAGAAGTTTCAGAATAAATGAATTTGAAGGCCCCCTGGATCTTCTCCTGTTTTTAATAAAAAAAAACGAGGTCAATATCTATGATATCCCGGTGGCCCAGATCACCGAACAATATCTGGAATATTTACGGTACAGTACTGCCCTGGACCTGGAGGACTTGACGGAATTTCACGTCATGGCGGCGACCTTGCTGTATATAAAATCCCGGATGCTCCTGCCGGTAGAAATCGAAGCCGATGAGGAGGCGGAAGATCCCCGGCAGGAATTGGTGGAAAAACTGGTAGAATATCAGAAATTCAAAAAACTTTCCCAGCTTATGGAAGAAAAGGAACGGGAGGCCGAATGGGTTATCGAACGGAAAAAACTCCAGCGGGCCCTCCCCTTTGCGGAGGATACCCTCTGGGAGAAGGTAGATGTCTGGGATCTTTTAAAAACCTTTTCCGGCCTTATGGCGAACCTTTCGGGGGAACAGATCCTCGACCTTTACGAAGAGGTTTCTATCAATGAAAAAATAGCCCTCATGTCGGAATTGTTGGAAATCAGGGGGGAGTGCAGCTTTGCGGATCTCCTGGTACGGAACGGATCGGTTATGGATATTGTATGCGCCTTTCTAGCGATTCTTGAGGCGGTAAAAACCCGGACGGTTTCCATTTTTCAGAACCGTATGTTTGGGGATATATTAATTCGGCCTTACGAGGGTGCCCATGGAGTTACGGTTGGAGAAAGAAACAGCGTTAATTGAAGCGATTTTATACCTTGAGGCGGACCCCTTGGACGAAGGAGCCCTTTCGAGGATATCCGCCCTTTCCCGGGACGTGGTTAAATTGGCCCTGGAGGCCCTGGAAAACCGTTACGTCCAGGAAGATTCGGGGGTAGAATTGTCCCGGATTGGCGGGGGAGTAATGATATCCCCCAAAAAAGAGTATTGGGATAACCTTAAAGAGCGGTACGGTAAAAAAAGCGAATCCAAGTTGTCCAAGGCCGCCCTGGAGACCCTCTCAATAATTGCCTATTCCCAGCCCATTACCCGAAGTGAGATTGAAGCCATCCGGGGGGTTCAGGCGGATACGATGATCCGGCTTCTTTTGGATAAGGAATTGATCCGGGAAACGGGAAAAAAAGACGTTCCCGGAAAACCCCTCCAATACGGAACCACCCGGGAATTTCTAAAATTCTTCCGCCTGGAAACCATCGCGGATCTTCCCAAACTCAATGAAAAAGAGAGCGACCGGTTTGAACTCGACGGACAAAGCTAACGGCCCCCTCCCGGAAAGGGAGCAAGCTATCAGGCTTCAGGTCTACCTGGCCCATGCGGGGGTGGCTTCCCGGCGGGCTTCGGAGAAGCTCATCGCCGCGGGCAGGGTTTCGGTAAACGGCCGGATCGTGGCTGTCCCCGGCGAAAAGGTCTCCCCGGAAGATCTAATCCGTGTGGACGGGGCGCTTTTGCGGCGGGAGCGGGTTTTCCACTATCTGGCCCTCCACAAGCCCCCCCTATATATCTGCAGCGCCGCGGATCCCCAGGGAAGAGCCTTGGCGCGGGATCTGCTCCCCCGGGATATTAAGGAACGGCTCTACCACATAGGCCGGCTGGATTACCGATCCTCCGGGCTCATCCTCTTTACCAACGACGGCGATTTTACCGTCAAAATAATGCATCCCTCGGCGGAAATAGAAAAGGAATATCTGGTAGAAGCCTCCGGCCCCATTCCCGATAAGGTCCTTGAGGATTTTGTCCGGGGCGTGGTAATTGATCAGGTTTTTTACCAAGCCGCGGGGATAGAACGGTTAGGGAGAAAATCCATGAGGATTGTTTTAATTGAGGGAAAAAACCGGGAGATCCGCCGGGTATTTTCCTATTTTCACCTGCACCCGGTGCGGCTCCACCGGGTCAGGATAGGCCCGGTGCTTTTAGCCGGTCTCCCGGAGGGCGTCTCAAGGCCCCTTACCCTGGGGGAGCGGAAAAAACTGGCGGATCCCTAATGAAGCACTGATTAATTCAATCGAGAATTAATCAGTGCTACTTTAATGCCGTATTTGCGTAATGAAATGAGCAAATACATAGGGCAACGATGATTAGCGTCAAGTTAATCAGCGTTGCCCT
>JAITKD010000141.1 GCA_031278575.1 Spirochaetaceae bacterium
TTTCCGTGTTTCCCGGAGAAGCCTATACGCTGGGTTTTTTGCGGAACTACGGTGAATACCTGGGGCTTCAGGCGGAGGAGCTTCTTTCCCTTTACCGGGCTTTAAAAATTCAGGAACAGTCTGTTCCGGTGGAAGCCCTTTTAAAATTCCGCTTCCCAATCCCCCGGATCCTGATAAGTATTTTTATCATTCTGCTGGTCCTGGGGCTTGCCGGGGGAGGGGTCTATTTGTTTCTCCGTAATTCCTCCGCCGAGGTTGTCGCCGATGTTAAGCCCCGGGAGCCGGCGGTCTATACCCTGGAGGGGCCGGCCATGGAACGGCGTTTTTACCCGGGAGACGCGGTCCTCATTCCCCTGGAAACTACCCAGTACCGGCTGGACCTCTCCAACATCGGTGAAATTCTGTCGATCGCCACTCCGAACGGACCGGTATACCTTGATATCAGCCAGGAAGTGAATGTAGACCTTAACGGGGATGGGCTTGGGGATAACAGGGTAACCGCGGCGTATTTTGTCAAAAACGACCGTGCCATTGGCGCCTTGCTCCGGATCGAACAGAACAACGATATATATATTGCCGAAAGCCCCCCCCCGGAGGTTTCCGCCGATCCTTCTCCGCAAAATTTTAACCCTCCGGCGTCCGCCTCGGCGGCAGCGGCGATTTTTTCCTCCCCCACCCCGTATCCTTTTACCCTGCAAGCGGCTTTTCAGGGATACTGTATGTTTCGCTGGGAAATTCTCGCGGAGCGGGATCGGCAGGGCCGGAATGAACGTTACTTTCAAAGAACCGATGAACTGAACGTACAAGCCCAAAACGGCATCCGTATTTGGGCTTCCAACGCCGCGGCGGTAAAACTCCAGGTTATAGGCGGCGGACGGACCATGCCCCTGGAAATAGGCGGCGCCGGCGAAGTGGTGGTGGCGGATGTCCGCTGGATCCGGGATGACGACGGCCGGTATAGATTGGTTCTGGCCCATCTCGACTAAGATGGCGCGGTATTACCTTGATCCCTTTGGGTGTGTAAAAAACCAGGTCGATGCGGAGACCATGATGGGAGCTTTGGATAAATCCGGCTGGGCGGCGGCAACGGATCCTGCGGAGGCGGATTTGATTATAATCAATTCCTGTGGTTTTATACAAGCGGCCAAGCAGGAATCCATAAACGCGGTCCTGGGATATAAAAAGGCATATCCGGAAAAAAAAGTCCTCCTTGCGGGTTGTTTGGCCCAGCGTTATGTTGCGGAACTGGCCGAATCCCTGCCGGAGGCGGATTTGTTTTTTGGGAACCGGGACCTTTCCCGGATCACCGACGCGGCCTATTCCGCCCTGCACGGGGATGGCCGGGTTCTGGTCCCGGAGCGGGGGGCCGGTGAAAAAACGGAAGCCCTCCCGCCGTCGGGGGAACGGCCCCTCTTATCCATGCCCGGTTCCGCCTATGTCAAAATTTCCGAAGGTTGTAACAACCGCTGTTCCTTTTGCGCCATACCCCTGATCCGGGGGCCCCAGCGCTCCCGGCCGGTGGAGCATATAGTCCGGGAATGCCGGCAGTTATTGGATCGGGGGATCGTCGAGTTAAACCTTATTGGTCAGGATCTGGGTTCCTATGGCATTGATATTTCCCGGAACAACGGGACCCTCCCCCAACTTCTGGAAGCTCTGTCCCGTTTAACGGGCCCGTTTTGGGTGCGCCTCCTCTACATTCACCCGGATAATTTCCCCCGGCCCATCCTGGATATCATCCGGCAGGACCCCCGGTTTCTCCCCTATTTTGACCTCCCCTTTCAACATGGGTCCTCAAGGATCCTCCGGGCCATGAACCGCCGGGGGAACGCCGAAACCTACCTGTCCCTCATAGACGAGATACGGAGGGTCCTGCCGGACGGGGTGATCCGGTCCACCTTTTTGACGGGTTTTCCCGGGGAAACCGAAGAAGATTTCCGGGCCCTCCTGGACTTCCAGGAAAAAGCCCGGCTGGATTGGCTCGGGGTTTTTGTGTATTCCCGGGAGGAGGATACCCCCGCCTATGCGCTGAAGGGCCGGGTCCCCGGAAAGCTGGCGGCGGCCCGGAAGTCCCTGATCGAAGAACAACAGATCCCCATCACCGGGGAACGGATGGACCGTTTTATCGGCAGGGAACTGGCGGTCTTGGTGGAGGAGGGCTTTTCCCCCCCGGATCCCGCGGCCCCTGAGGAGGGACACCTCTACCTGGGGCGCCTTTTTTCCCAGGCGCCGGAAGTGGACGGCGCCGCGGTGATCCGCGCCGAGGGGGAATTGGCCCCGGGGACCCTGATCCGGGGCCGGGTTTTCGCCCGGGCCGGGTTTGACCTGGAAGTCGCCGCCCTGCCGGGAGGGCCCGCTTCATGACCGGCGGCGTGGGGATTCCCCCGTACCTCGAAACCCTGAACCCCGAACAGCGGCAGGCGGTACTCCATGACGGCCGGTCCCTGCTTATCCTGGCCGGGGCCGGGTCGGGGAAAACCCGGGTGATCACCACTAAAATAGCCTACCTGGTACGGGACCGGGGTATGGACCCCCGGTCGATCCTGGCGGTAACCTTTACCAACAAGGCCGCCCGGGAAATGGCCGAGCGGGCCCGGCTCATCGACGACCGGGCCGGGGAGGCCATGCTGCGGACCTTTCATTCCTTTGGGGCCTGGTTTCTCCGGCGAAACGGTTCCCCGGGGGGGCTTAATCCGGGGTTTGTCATCTACGACGACGACGATTCGGTAGCCCTCCTGGGGACCGTCATGGAAAACGCCTCCAAGGCGATGGTAAAAGAAACCGCCCACAGCATTGCCCGGGCCAAGGACTACTTTCTTACCCCCCAGGACCCCGAATTGGACCTTATCAGTTACCGGAAGGATTTTCGGGACATCTACGCCCGGTACGAAGAGCGGCTCCGGCAGATCGGTAATGTGGATTTTGGGGATCTCATCAAAAAACCGGTGGAGATCCTCCGGGCTCTGCCGGAGGTGGCCCGGCGCTTCCATGACCGTTTCCGGGTTATCCTGGTGGACGAATACCAGGATTCCAATATCGCCCAGTTTGAACTGCTCAAGGAACTCGCCGGCCCCGAAACCTATGTTTGTGTGGTGGGGGACGATGATCAATCCATCTACCGGTTCCGGGGCGCGGAGGTAAAAAACATCCTGGAATTCCCGGATCGTTTCCCCGGTACGGACATCATCCGGCTGGAACGGAATTACCGGTCCACGGTTCCCATCCTCAAGGTGGCCTCGTCGGTGGTGGATAACAACCGGGACCGGCTGGGAAAGACGCTCCGGGCCGAACGGGGAGAGGGCAAAACCCCGGTACTGGTTTTTCTTTCCGACCAGGATGAGGAGGTGATTTTTTGCGCCAACTTGATCGAGCGATCCCGGGAAAAGGAACCACAAGCCGCCTATTCCGATTGGGCGATCCTCTACCGGACCAACGCCCAGTCCCTGGGGTTCGAGACGGAATTCCTCCGGCGCCGCATCCCCTACCGGGTGGTGGGGACCCTGAAATTCTATGAACGGGAGGAGATCAAGGACGCCCTGGCGCTGCTTTCTTTTTTGGTGAACCCCCGGGACGAGGTGGCCTTCCGCCGGGTGGTGAACAAACCCAGCCGGGGGGTAGGGACCGCCACGGTGGACCGCATCCTGGGGGAGGCTTCCTTGGGGAACATGGCCGATGGGGCCGAAGCGGGGAGCGCCGACGGAGACCTAGCGGCGGCGGCACAACGGCTCCTCCCCTCGTTACCCGCCAAGGCCCAGTCGGGGATTACCGCCTTTCTCGCGGTGATGGAAAAGGGCCGCTCCACCTTGGCGGAAGCCGCTGAAAAAAAGGAGGAAAAGCAGGCGGGAAAGGCCAAACACGAGGGGCTCCGCGCCGGGGAGGGGCTTTCCCTCTGCGTGGTGCAGTTGGTGATGGATGCGGGGATCGCCGAATACCATAGCTCCCATGACGAAGTATCGGGGAACCAGCGGCTCAACAACCTTCAGGAACTGGCCAATGCGGCGAGTCTTTACCCCGCCACTATGGAGGGGCTTTTGGAATTTCTGGAACACATCGAACTGGATCGCTCCCTGGAGGAAGAACGGAAGGAGGATAAGGATAAACCCCATGATACGGTTACCCTGATCACCTATCATAACACCAAGGGACTTGAGTTCCGGCGGGTCATCATGACCGGACTGGAACAAGGGGTGTTTCCCCGGGACGATAAGGAATGGGAGGATCTGGAGGAGGAACGGCGGCTTTTTTACGTGGGCGCGACCCGGGCCATGGATGAGCTTTACCTCAGTTCCTGCGCGGTCCGCCGGATGTACGGCCGTACCGCCCCCATGGAGCCCTCTTTGTTCCTGCGGGAAATTGACCAATCCTCCCTCCGGGTTATCGGCACGGTCCCCTATGGGTTCGCAAAAAGCCCGGCCGCAAAAAAGGCCCCTTCCCCCCGGGCCAAAGGCGCCCTTTCCTCCGACGGCCGCTGGCAGGTGGGCTGCCGGCTTTTCCACGACGACTATGGCTACGGCGGGGTTACGGAGATCCGGGAAACCGAAGAGGGGCCGGTGATCCTGGCCCGGTTTGATACGGGGAAGGAACTCCGTTTTTTAAGCCTCTACCAAAGCTCCCGGATAACTAAAATAGGAGAGGAATAACCGGCATGGAAACAAAAAAAGCGGATCCTCCGGGCCTCCTGCGGCAGATACCGGTGGTACGCCGGGCCCGGGATTTCCGGCTTTATACCGATAGGGGCCGCCGTTTGGTTGATCTGTGGCAGCTTGGGGGGGCGGCCGTCCTGGGGCATACCCCCCCGGGGGTTCTCCGGGAGTTCAAAAACAGCGCTGAACGGGGGCTTTTCGCGCCCCTTCCCCATACCCTGGAGGGCCGTTTTATTAAGGCCCTGGCCCGGCTTTTCCCCGGAGGGGATTTCCGGGTATACGCCGATAAATTTTCCCTTTACCGGGCCCTGGACCTTGCGGGCAACGATGCCGGTTTTTTTTTCCCGGACCCCGCCTTTTCCCCGGACCCGGCGGTTCCCCGGACCGGGGCCGTTTCCCTCTGGCGGCCCTTTCTGGGGGAGCCGGCTTTTGCCTTCTCCCCGGATGCGCCGGTACTGTATCCGGTCCTGCCCCTTCCCTGGCCCGGGGCGCCCCAGGTCCTGGTCCTGGAAAAGTCCCGGGGCCGCTCTTTCCCCCCGCCGGATCCGGTTTCTCCGGTGATCCTGGCCGTTGCGGCCCGGGGCATCTACGATCTTCTCGCCGCCCCGGAACGGGGGAACCCGCGGTTCCCCAAAATCGAAAAGGCCCTGGGCCGG
>JAITKD010000249.1 GCA_031278575.1 Spirochaetaceae bacterium
GGGAATTTAAAAAGCATATAGGCCGGTCCCCCAACGAGTACCGGATCATCACCAGGATCAACAACGCCAAGGCCATGCTCCGCTTCACGGATAAGCGGGTGGCCGATATCGCCGGGGAAGCGGGCTTCGCGGACAACACCCATTTCTACTCGATCTTCAGGAAGTATGAACAGCTTTCCCCCGCCGAGTACCGCCGCCAATGGACCGGATGAGCTTGAAAAACAGCTTCCCCACAGGGTTCCCCAAAAACGGCGTTTTTCCAAACCCTGTTTATGACCGGGGGAGATAACGCGGCGGCGGTGATGCATACCGGCGTTGCGGGGATCGCGGCGATCTCCGGCATCCTCTCCCGGCCCGACATAGGGGCGGCGGCCCGGGAACCGCGGGCGATTTTGGATGAAGCCGAAGCAAGAGGTTGAGGGATGAAAAAAGACATTCGGGACTACCCGGGGGCCGTCTTTGATCTGGACGGGACGCTGATCGACTCCATGCACGTCTGGGATCACCTGTGCCGGGACTGGCTTTTGGCCCAGGGGAAAAAGCCGGAGGCCGATCTGGAGCGGGCCATCGAAACCATGACCGTCACCCAGTCGGCGGAGTATGTGCGCCGGCGCTACGGGTTTGACCTTTCACCCAAGGAGATCATCAGCCGGTGGGAGGGGATGGCCCTGGGGGCCTATGAAACCACGGTGGCCCTGAAACAGGAAACCGCGGCCCTGGCCCGGGAACTGTACGGCCGGGGGCGGGCCCTGGCGGTGGTAACCTCCTGCTTCCCCGCGGCCTGCGAAGCGGTTCTGCGGCGCCACGGCCTGGGGGAGCTTTTTCCCGCGGTCCTCTACACCGACGAGGCGCCCCGGGACAAACGTTTTCCCGATATATGGCTCGCCGCGGCGGAGCGGCTGGGGCTGGCGCCCGCATCCTGTATCGTCTTTGAGGACGCTTATTATGCCCTCCGGGGGGTCCGGGCCGCGGGAATGGCCTTCGCGGCGGTATACGACGACGCCTGCAAGGAATGGGAATTGATGAAGGCCGAAGCCGACTGGGTGTTCGGCCCCAAGGAAGCGGGGAATCCCGGTTCCTTTAATTAAATTCCCCGGCAATGGGCCGGGGTTTTACCGGAGGTACAAAATGGAACAGCCTGAGGCAAGTTTGGCGATTCAGGTGCTGCCGAAAACGGCAACGGATGATGAGGTGCTCCGTATTGTGGACGCGGTGATCGCCTACATCAAAAACACGGGGCTCACCGCCTTTGTGGGCCCCTTTGAAACCACCGTGGAGGGCGGCTTCGACCGGCTCATGGAGATCGCCAAAGAGTGCCAGCTCATCTGTATCCGCGAGGGGGCGGAGGCGGTATCGGCCTATATCAAAATCGCCTATAACCCTGCGGGGGGAGTCTGGTCCATAGACAAGAAGGTCGCCAAACATCATAACCCAGGCGGAAAGTAAATGCCCCAATCCCTTGTGCGGCAGCAATTTTACCGTTAACGGCCTATAATTGCCGAAAAAGCCGCCGGGTACGAAAAGCGCAAGGGATTGGAGGGGTGCGAAGCAGTCCCGGCGCCATGCGCCGGGACCGGAGCGGAGCGGAGCCCCGGAAAGCCCGGTTTCCGGCGCTCGCGCCGGAAATGCGCCCCTGCTTGCGCGGGGGCTTTTACTTCTACCGGTTTGTGGTATAATGGACGTTAGAATATTGAAAAGGAGGTTTCCATGCCGGAACCCGCTAAAAGAGATGCCAAGGCTCCAAAATTCCTTGAAATAACGATAAAAGACAACGACGGTAAAGTCTGGTCCACTATTTACGCCCAAGCCAAGGAATTTTCCACCGGATCAGTCGGTTTTTATGCATCCGAAAAGGCCGTCAACCCCGAAAGCGCCGAGCGTTACCAATGCAGCCTCAGTCTGACCCTCATTGGTTCCAAACCGGGGAAGTAGGGGGAAATTAAGGCGATTTCAGTTTATAATTTTGAAACTCTCCGGCTCATTGTAGACAATCCTGTCCGCCTTCCCACAGGGGGAAAAAACCGGTATGATGGCGCTATGAAGAAGGAATTTCTCCCCTACGATGAGGTCCG
This sequence comes from Spirochaetaceae bacterium, assembly GCA_031278575.1. Taxonomy (GTDB): domain Bacteria; phylum Spirochaetota; class Spirochaetia; order Treponematales; family Breznakiellaceae; genus JAIRMO01. Next base: position 2,073 of record JAITKD010000249.1, read on the forward strand.
GAACAACGCCCTTAAACTGGCCCACCGTATTTATCACGACGGGTTTATTCCCGATGTCATTTATGTTTCCCTCCGGGGCGGCGCGTACCTGGGGAATGTGATCAGTGAGTATTTTAAGATTGTCCGTACCAGCGGCCGGCCGGTGTATTACGCGGCGGTGGTGGCCCGATCCTATACCGATGTCCGTAAGGCGGGGAAGATCAAGGTTGAAGGCTGGACCTACGCGCCGGAACACCTCCGGGTGGGGGATAAGGTCCTTTTGGTGGATGATATTTTTGATTCCGGCCAGACCGTTAATCACCTGGTACAGATCATCCTGGAAAAGGGCATCCCCCGGGAAGATTTAAAAGTGGCGGTCCATGATTATAAATATTTTTACGACAAACCGGATCAGCTTCCTATCCAGCCCGATTATTGGTGCAGAAAACATGAACTGTCCATCCGTGAAGAGGACCGCTGGATCCATTATATGAGCCACGAGCTGGTGGGTTTAAGCCGGGAAGAACTGGAGGAGCATTATTACGCCCCGGACCCCCAACTGCGGAACGTTCTGGACGTGATCCCCTGACCCGGCGTGAGGTGATATGCGGTATTGATGAAGCGGGCCGGGGCCCCCTGGCCGGGCCGGTCTGCGCCGCCGCGGTGATCCTCCCCGAAGATTTTCCCCGGGAGACCCTGGGGGATTCAAAAAAACTGAGCCCCCGCAAGCGGGAAGGGGCCATGAACCTCATCTACCGGGGGGCCTCTGCCTGGGGCATAGGCTGGGCATCGGCCGTTGAGATAGACCGGATCAATATCCTTAAGGCGAGCCTCCTCGCCATGAAACGGGCCTTTGAGGATCTGGCCGCCGCTTCCGCCGGGGGCCTTCCCCCGGGGCTCACCGCCGTTGTGGACGGCCTTTACGTACCGGATATCCCCATCCCCTGCCGGGCCCTGGTCAAGGCCGACGCCCAGGTCCCGGAGGTAATGGCCGCCTCGATCCTCGCCAAAACCGCCCGGGACCGGATGATGGAACGGTATTCCTGGCTTTACCCCGACTACGGGTATGACCGGCATAAGGGCTATCCCACCCGGGACCACCTGGAAAGAATTGCCCTCCACGGGCCTTCCCCCATCCAACGCCGGAGTTTCCGGGTCAAGCCGATCCAGTTGTCCCTCTTTAATCCTCCCGGTCAGGACGGCCCCCCTCGGGACGGACGGCCTTAACGGACCGGGGCTTCCGGGGGCCCGGTTTGGCGGGGTTGGTTTTGTTTCTTGCCCCCCCGGTTTTAACCAGTATCCGTTTGCCCTTTTCCGGGGGGGCCTTTCCTCCCCGCTCATACCCCCGGGAACGGGGCTCCCCCTTCCCCCGGCCCCGATCCTCCGGGGGCTTCCGCTGTTCCCCCCGCTTCTTCTCCCGAACCGCCTTCTCCAGTACCTTGAGGGCCTCGTCAAAGCCCTGGAGGAATTCGGAGAGATCCTCCGCGAAAAGGATCACCGATTGGCGTTCAAAGCCCCCGGTTTCCCGGTTTTTGCTTTCCACAACGTTGAGGTAGATGTCCCCCAGGCGGTTCTCTTTTACATTAAAAAAGTAGGTTCTGTTTTGTAAAAGAACCTTGGTCGAAAACAATTCTCCCCGTATCCCCATATTCCCGCTCCTGTTAGTCCCCGGCCTGATCCGCCTGGGTAACCAGATGCCGCTGCCATTCGATAAGGTCCCGCTCCATCCGTTTATCCGATCCCTCCACATCCGCCATGATCCGGAAAACCGGTTCCGTACCGGAACCCCGCATCCAGATACAGGCCGGGGTATGGCCGGTTTTGGTCGAAAAAAGGATCTTTAAGCCCCCCCGTCCGGCATCGGAGAATTGGGAAAGCCCCCGTTTTTCTTCCATCCCCACAAAGGCGGTGGCGCTCCACCCGGTGATGCCGTAACGGTCGTTAAGGTAGTCCTTCCGCTCCTCCCATTCCCGGAGAAAAAGCTCCTGGTACCGTTTTTTGAGGAGCCCGTGGTCGGCGGTCTTAATCCGCAGCAGGGCCTCCGGGGTATAGGAACCGGTGGTGATAAAGGGCGGAAGGGCCGCGATAATATCCGCCAGGGTAAAATCAGGATGGTACACTTCGGCCTGATCCGACAGATCGCACCAAAGTTCAAAAAAGCCCTTCCGATCCCCTTCGCTCCGGATGGTCAGGAGTTTTACCAGGGCCAGCACCGTGTTAATGGGGTCCCGTACCGCCGAAGGGTGGGTAATATTACCCCCGGCGGATCCTTCCCCCAGGATCCGTACCAGATACCCCTGCTCCCGGAGCTTCCGGGCCAGGCCCACCACATTGGCCTCCCCCACCTCGGCCCGGAAAACCGACACGTCAAAGGCCTTGGCGATCCGGTCCACCCGCATGGACGTGGGGCCGTTCACCGCAACGGCCGCCTTCCTGAGGGCGTTTCCCTTGTTATCAAACCGGAGCTCGCCGGTCCATACCAGGTGGGCCAATTCGGAAACACAGGCCAGGGCGAAAACCTCCTGGGCTTCCAGGGCCCGGGCCCGTCCCTGCCCCTCATCCCAAAAAACCAGATTTCCCCGGTCCCCGTCACAATCCGGTACATACCCGATAACCACCGCGGGATTTTCCCGGTGGAGCTGTTCCACAAAGCGCCGGCAGGGTTCCAGGGATTCCCCTTCGGGGACAATCCGGTGTATGATTTCCCGGGGTTTTTGCGACATCCCGTAAAACGCGAGCCCCAGGGAGCTAAGAAATTCCCGGTCTATGGACAGGGTCCGGGCGGATCCGTTAAAATCCGCCGCCACCCCCAGAGCCTGGTTCCGTAAACTCCGGGTCATGACCTCCAGGAGGGGATTCTCCGCGGTTCCGCCGCCGGTTCCCGCGGTAAGTTCCCGGGTAAAATCGAGGTAGGCGCCGTAGGCCTCGGCCTTGATCTCCTGAAGGCCGGTGTATACCCGGGTAAGCGCCTCCATATCCCCGAAGTTTACCCAGGAAACCGCCTGGGATATGACCTGGGGATCCGCCATCCGGGCCCGGAATTCCTCAATCAGGATCAGGGCCTCCGCCGCGGGGAGTACCCCCCCGTCGGTAAGGCCGAATTTAAGGCCGTTATGCCCGATGGGGTTATGGCTTGCGGAGATATACACAAACCCCTGGGCCTTTCCGGTCCGGGCATAGGCCATGATCTCCGGGGCCGCGGTGATAAAGGCGAACCGTACCCCGCAGCCCCTGGTCAAAAAGGTCCGTATCAGGGGATCCGCTATGGCCGGCCCCGTGGGCCGGGTGTCCATGCCGACGATAACCTGGGGATGTTCCAAGCCGCTTTTTCTTTTAAGGTATTCCGCAAAAACCCCGGCGGCGATACCGGCCATTACCCCGTGGGCCGCCCCTATTTCTTCCCCGGGACTCTCCTCATCACCGTTTTTGGCGAAGATCCCCCGCCAACCCGAAGCCGAAAGGATCATCCGGTCCAGGGCCGTATCCAAAAGGGCTTGGGTTAAAGCCGGATCATCTCCTTTGAGGGGAATTACCGCGGGATCGGCAATAAAAAGTCCCGAATCAGGATGCCGTATTAACGCCATAGGGCAAACTCCTTGTTACAATATGGAAACCCACAAGGGGAAAATAGTATACCGGTTTTTGAATTCAATTACTATAGCCCCAAAAAGAGAAACAGCGGTTTTACCGTTACCATGATTTTTCCCGGTAATAGGGGCGCATTTCCGGCGCAAGCGCCGGAAACCGGGCTTTCCGGGGCTCCGCTCCGCTCCGGTCCCGGCGCATATAGCGCCGGGACTGCTTCGCACCCCTCCAATCCCTTGCGCTTTTTGTATGCGGCCGCTTTTTTGGTAATTATAGGCCGTTAAATGTAAAATTGCTGAAAGAGAAACAGGACAAACGCATAGAAAAAGGGTTTTATGCCGGTATTATAAGTAAAGGACATCCCAACTGATCTCTATGGATTTTTGCAGCCGGCGATATCGCATGATACCAAGCGAACACGCAGTAATAAAGAATCCCTGGAGCAAGCTCTAAACGTGACCCACAACTCAAGTTTTACCTGTTTTAGGACAGACCTTTCCCCGGGGAGTTTTCGGTTTGGGGTGGACAGGGGAACTAATACGGAATTCAGGGTGGATTACCGGCCCTTATCCGGGTACGGGGGCGAGGAGAAGGGGGAATATGAGGAAAAAAGCGGTTTGAATCGCCGTTTCCCCATACTGGGGTCTGACCCCGGCGGCTGAATCCCCCCGCCCCTCTCCGGCCTCCTCCTCCGGC
>JAITKD010000135.1 GCA_031278575.1 Spirochaetaceae bacterium
TATTTGCTCATTTCATTGCGCAAATGGGGTAAACTTTGTTTACCTTGCGTTAAAGCAGCGCCGATTGCGCCAACGCAGTTGGCGAATTCTCGATTGAATAAATCAGTGCTTCCTTAGGGCCTGCCGGTGAGGATGCCCATGGTTACCAATCCGTTATAAATAAACTGGATCGCAAAACCGGCCAGGATGAGCCCCATGATTTTTTCTATGACGAATATACCCATGGCGCTGAGAAAATTCATGATTAAAACACTCCCCCGGAGGATCAAATAGGTACAAACCAGTCCGATAAGAATCGCGGGAAACAAAAGCGAAAAGGAATAGAGCCAATTGGGTCCGGTGGACATGAACATGATAATAACCGTTAATAAACCGGGTCCGGCAATGAAGGGTATGGCCAGGGGGAAAAGGGCCACCGAATTACCCTCCTGGGCGGGTATTTTACGGAGTTCCGGTTTGCTGTAGATCATTTCAAAGGCGATAAGAAAAAAAAGGATACCCCCGGAAATATAAAAAGCGCCGGGCAGGATACCAAAAAAATCGAGGAGAAATTTTCCGCCCAAAAGAAAAACAAGCAGAACCAAAGCGGCGATCAACAGCGCTTTTTTAATGATGACATTCCGGGCTTTTTGGTCAAAGGGGGCGGTAAGAGACAGGTATTGGGGGATAAGCCCAATGGGATCCATCACAATAAGAACGGTAAAGGTTATTTTTAAAAAGTCACGGATCATAGTTTACACCATACTCGAAATTTCGGGGCGTTTCAATGGTACCCGTCAAGTATTCCAGGGCAAAAACATTTTTACCATAAAGGCTTTCCCAAAACTAACCGAGTTTTGGGAATGGCCCTACGATATACGGTAATTTACCGCGTTTTCATGCGGTATCGCCACGGGGTCTGACCCCGGAGGGAGCGGCGCCGAATTTTTTTGAAATATCCGGCCGTTTAGTGTTTACACGGTACTAACCGCCCCCCATCTCGGTGAGGTACTTCCGGTACCGGAGGGGCATAAACTGCCGCTGCAGGCCGGGGTTTTTCCGGAGGGGGTTGTTTATTGAGGCGTGATAGGTCCGCCAAAGTTCTTCCCAGGGAAGATCCCCGGGATATTCCCCGGAGGATAGGCCGGGTTCTTCCGTACCCCCGGGGCTTGTTTCTTGGGACAAGGCCGCCGGATTCAACAGCCGCGGCTCCCCCCTTCCGTCCCCCCGGAGGCAAAGCCCCCGTTTTTCGTCAACGATGAGCCAGGGGGTTTCCCCAAAGCGGCGGAAAAAATGACCGGCCAGCCGGGGAAGGACAAAGTGGTCCGGGGCGCAGCGGGCGATATAAATTCCCCGGCAATCGGGCCTGAACCGGAGGAACCCGAGCAGGCGCTCCGCCTCGTACCTAACCTTGTAGGCCGCGTCAAGGACCGTCCGCACGTCGGGGTCCCCCCGGCCGGCGGCGGCCCGATCCGCCCCGTCCCGCGCCTCCGGGGAACCCATCCCCCCGCCGGCCGCTTCCGCCGCGGACCGGGCCGCGGAAAAAACCTTCCCGCCGAAGCGGATACATTCCGCTGCTATAGGGAACTCGCTCATCCAGCCGCAGAGGAAGCTGTCGTAGGCCCCGGCGGAGAGTTCAAAAAATTCTTCCGCCAGGGCCGCCGCGTCCTCCCGGGAGGCGGGGCAAAAGGCGTCCCCGGGAAGCCCGCCGGGGCCAAAAAGATCCGGCTGTTCCGGTTCCGTCCCCGGGGGAATCCGGGTCAGCCGGTCCGGCAGGGGATCGCCCCGGCAAACCCCGGCGAGGATCGTGAGGAGCCCCTCAAAGGTTCCGTCGTAACTCAGTCTAAGCACGAGCCTCCTCCATGGTGGTTATCCCCTAAAATTCAAAGAGGGGGATCTGAAGTCCCGCCCCGTCGCTGTCCGAGAGGATCCGGCGGATCCGGCGGGGGTCGTCGGGCCGGTCCAGGAAGGAACCGGCGAGGGTGATAAAGTACCGGGCCCGTTTCAGGACCACCCCCAGACGCCGGAGGCCGTCAAAGGAGAGGGATCGGGATCGCCTGACCTCCAGGATACGCCGGGCGCTTTTTGCCCCGATCCCCGGTACCCGCAGGAGGGCTTCATAGTCCGCGGCGTTTAGTTCCAGGGGGAATTGATCGAGGTTTTTAAGCGCCCAGGCGGTTTTGGGATCCAGGTGGGGATCCAGAAAGGGGGTGGATTGATCCAGGATTTCATCGGGGCTAAAGTGGTAAAACCGGAGGAGCCAGTCCGCCTGGTAAAGCCGGTGTTCCCGGACCAGGGGGGGGCCGGGGATGTCCGGAAGCCGGGGATCCGAAACACCCCCCCGGACGGGGGCTCCCACGGGGACAAAGGCCGAGTAGTAGACCCGGCGGAGGGAGAATTTGCGGTAAAGCGCCCCGGAAAGGGAGATGATTTGCCGGTCGTCCTCCGGGCTGGCCCCCACGATGATCTGGGTGCTTTGTCCCGCCGGGGCAAAAACCGGGGCGGAAGTTTTGCCCCGGGGCAGGAACCGGATCCGCCGCCGGTCCTCCTCAAATTGGGCCCCGGCGCCGGCCACTTCCTCCATGGCCCCCAGGATCACCTTCCCCGATTTTTGGGGGGCCAGGGTTTGCAGACTCCGGTCCGTGGGGAGTTCTATGTTGGCGCTTAACCGGTCCGCGTAAAGCCCCGCCCGGCGGATCAATTTTTCCCCGGTTCCGGGGATTATTTTAAGGTGGATATACCCCCCGTATCCCGCCTCGGTCCGCAGCTTTTTGGCGGTTTCGATGAGTTTTTCCATCACCATATCGGGATCGGCGAAGATCCCGGAGGAAAGAAAAAGCCCTTCGATGTAGTTCCGCCGGTAAAATTGAAGGGTGAGTTCCACCAGCTCGTCTACGGTAAAGGAGGTCCGTTTGATATCCGCCGAGGCCCGGTTCACGCAGTAGGCGCAGTCAAAGCGGCACGTATTGGAGAAAAGCACCTTGAGCAGGCTGACGCAGCGGCCGTCTTCGGTCCAGCTATGGCATACTCCCGCGGGTTTTGCCAGGCCGAACGCGGCTCCCCGGCCCGTACTCCCGGAAGACGCGCAGGACGCGTCAAATTTTGCCGCCCCCGCCAGGATGGAAATTTTTTCCCCCAAATCCATGACAATACTATACATTTGTATAGGAATGATTACAAGTCCCTTTTTAATTTAAAATAAAAATAAAAGCGGTCCGGGTTAAAAAAACGTGTTCGGACGGCTTCTTTACGCAACCCTTAAAAGGAGAAAAGCGGTGAATTATTCGATTGCCCTGGTTCCCGGCGATGGGATAGGCCCCGATGTTATCGCCCCGGCCGCGGAAGTTTTGGACGCGGCGGGGGATAAATTCGGCCATGTATTTAATTATGTTGAGTTGGAAGCCGGGGGCCGCGCCATCGACCACGCCGGGGAACCCCTGCCCCCGGAGACCCTGGAGGCGGCCAAACAATGCGACGCCCTGCTCCTGGGGGCCGTGGGGGGGCCGAAATGGGAAACCCTGCCGGGGAACCTCCGGCCCGAGCGGGCCCTCCTGGGGCTCCGGGCGGGCCTTGAGGTGTATGCCAACCTGCGGCCCGCGGCCCTGCTCCCCCAGCTCCGTTCCGCGTGCCCCCTCAAGGACGAGGTCCTGGCCGCGGGTAACGGCGGGGGCAAAACCGGCTTTGACCTCCTCATCGTCCGGGAGCTTACCGGGGGGATATACTTTGGCAAGCGGGGCCGGAGCGGTAACGGGGATTCCGCCTTTGATACCGAAACCTATTCCAAGGAAGAAATCGATCGGGTCCTCAGGACCGCATACGCCGCCGCGGAGGGGCGCCGGAAAAAACTCTGTATGGTGGATAAGGCCAATGTCCTTGAATCTTCCCGGCTCTGGCGGGAACTGACCCAGGCCGTTTCCCGGGAGTACCCGCATATTGAAACTTCGTATATGTATGTGGATAATTGCTCCATGCAGTTGGTTCGTTCCCCGGGCCAATTCGACGTGATCGTTACCTCCAACCTCTTTGGGGATATCCTCTCCGACGAGGCTTCGGCCATTACCGGTTCCATCGGGATGCTTGCCTCCGCCAGCCTGGGGGCGCCCTCCTCCTCGCCGGCGCAAAAGGGGCGGCGGGGGATCTATGAGCCCATCCACGGTTCCGCCCCGGACATTGCCGGCCGGGACATCGCCAATCCCCTGGCGGCGATCCTCTCCGCCGCCCTGATGCTCCGTTATTCCTTCGGCCTGGAGCGGGAGGCGCTTACCATTGAGGCCGCGGTGAATGCCGCCCTGGACGCGGGACTCCGGACCCGGGACATCGCCGGCCGGGGGGCTGATACGGGGGCCGAAAAAATTGTCGGTACCCGGGAAATGGGGAATGCGGTGTTAAACGCGGTACTAAGCGGAGCATGAAGCGTGAGGAGCGGAAGATGAGAAGTGATGCGGTTACTAAGGGGGTGGCCCGGGCGCCGCACCGGTCCCTTTTTAAGGCCCTGGGGTTCATTGATGAGGAGTTTAACCGGCCTCTTATCGGTATCGCGGCGGCGAAAAGTGAGATCGTTCCGGGGCATATCCACCTGGATACCCTTGCCCGGGCCGCCGCCGACGGGGTACGCCTCGCCGGGGGGGTGCCGGTAATCTTTCCCGTGATCGGGGTATGCGACGGGATCGCCATGGGCCATGAGGGGATGCGTTATTCATTGGTAACCCGGGAACTTATCGCCGATTCCATTGAATGTATGGTCATGGCCCATGGTTTTGACGCCTTGATCTGCATCCCCAACTGCGACAAGATCGTACCGGGGATGCTCATGGCCGCGGCCCGGCTCAACCTGCCCGCGGTGTTTGTCTCCGGGGGGCCCATGTTGGCGGGCCGCCGGAAGGGCGCGGGGCGGGAACCTATCACCCTCACCACCATGTTTGAGGCGGTGGGGGCCGTGGGGGCGGGAAAGATGGACGAGGCCGAACTCGCGGCCCTGGAGGAAGCGGCCTGTCCGGGCTGCGGGTCCTGCGCGGGGATGTTCACCGCCAACTCCATGAACTGCGTTACCGAGGCCCTGGGGATGGCCCTGCCGGGGAACGGCACCATCCCCGCGGTGATGGCGGAACGGCTCCGCCTTGCCAAGCGGACCGGGGTCTTGGCCCTGGAGGTTTTGAAGAAGGACCTGCGCCCCCGGTCCGTGTTGACCGAAAAGGCCTTCCGTAACGCCCTGGCCCTGGATATGGCCCTGGGCTGTTCCACCAATACCGCCCTGCATCTCCCCGCCATAGCCCACGAGGCGGCGTTCAACCTGGACCTGGACCTGCTCAACCGGGTGAGCGCCGTTACCCCCAACCTCTGCAAGCTCGCCCCGGCGGGGACCGCCGCCATCGAGGACCTCCACGCCGCCGGGGGCATCCCCGGGGTGTTCTCCGAACTGGCCAAAAAGGACCTTATCGACGGTTCCGCCCGGACCGTGTACGGCGTCCTGGCCGACGCCTACCGGGACGCGAAAAACCTCGATCCCCGGATCATCCGGCCCATCGACAACCCCTATTCCGCCACCGGGGGCCTTGCCTGCCTCCGGGGAAACCTCGCCCCGGGGGGCTCTGTGGTCAAACGGAGCGCCGTGGCCCCCTCCATGCTCAAACATTCCGGCCCCGCCCGGATCTTCGATTCCGAGGATGCCGCCTTTGAGGCCATCATGGGGGGTAAGATCCGTCCGGGGGACGTGATCGTGATCCGCTACGAGGGGCCCCGGGGCGGCCCGGGGATGAAGGAGATGCTGGGTCCCACCGGCGCCCTGGCGGGGATGGGCCTGGACGACAAGGCGGCCCTGATCACCGACGGCCGTTTTTCCGGGGCCACCAAGGGGGCCGCCATCGGCCACGTCTCCCCGGAGGCCGCCGAAGGGGGCCCCATCGCCCTGCTTGAGGAGGGGGACCGTATCGTCATCGACATCGAAGGCCGGAGTATCGATGTAGCGTTGAGCGCGGAGGAACTGGCCCGGCGGAAAGCCGCCTGGAAGCCCTTGCCGCCCAAAGTGAGTTCCGGTTACCTTGCCCGGTATGCCCGGCAGGTGGGTTCCGCCGCTGCGGGGGCGGTGTTCAAGGCGCCTGGCGCCGATTAGGAGGAAAAAGCATCATGTTGTACCCTGGCGCCCGTATTTTAATCGAGGCCCTTGTTGAACAGGGGGTGGATACGGTATTTGGATTCCCCGGCGGGGCGGTTTTGTTTATATACGATGAATTATTTAAACACCGGGACCGGATCCGGCATATCCTGGTGAGCCACGAACAGCACGCCGCCCATGCGGCGGATGGTTACGCCCGGTCTACCGGAAAGGTGGGGGTATGTATCGCCACCTCAGGCCCCGGCGCGACCAACCTGGTAACCGGCATCGCCACCGCCGCCATGGACTCGGTGCCCTTAGTGGCGATCACCGGGAATGTCTCCGTTCCCCTCCTGGGTAAGGACAGTTTTCAGGAGGTGGACATCGCCGGGATCACCATGCCCGTGGTCAAGCACAACTGGATCGTCAAGGACGTAAAGGATCTGGCCGAGGTGATCCGGGAGGCCTTTATCGTGGCCCGGACCGCCCGGCCCGGCCCGGTACTCATCGATATACCCAAGGACATCACCTCCGCCATGGGGGAATGGCTCCCCCCGGACGATTCGGGGCGGAAAGGGCAGGCAAAAAAGCGGGCCCTGCCGTCCCTTCCCGCCGCCGCGGAAGGGACGGCAGGGGACGACGCCATAGGGGCCCGGGCCCGGCGGCTCCTGGAACGGGTCAGGGGAGCCACCTATACCGAGGAGGACCTAAACCGGGCGGCGGAACTCCTGGGGGGCGCCCAGCGGCCGGTGATCTACGCCGGGGGCGGCGTCAGCATCTCCAACGCCTCCGGGGAACTCACCCAACTGGCGGAACGGCTCAACGCCCCGGTGGCCTTGAGCCTCATGGGGATCGGGACCATTCCCCGGGAACACCGGCTTTGTACGGGGCTCATCGGGATGCACGGCACCGTGGCCTCCAACAAGGCGGTCCAGAAGGCGGACCTCCTGGTGGCCGTCGGAGCCCGGTTTTCCGACCGGGTTACCAGCCGGGCCGATAAATTTGCCAAGGGGGCGAAGATCCTGCACCTCGACATCGATCCCGCGGAGATCAACAAAAACATCCGGACCGAAGCCTGGGTAGTGGGGGATATCAAGGATATTATCCGGAAACTCCTTAAAAAACTCCCCCCGGCGGTAAAAACCGACTGGAACGGGGAAATCGAAAAATGGAAAACCCATGTTCCCGCGGCCCATCACCGAAAAACCAAGCTCCACCCCCGGTTTGTCATTGAGGAAACCGCCCGGGGCCTGGGTTATGACGCCCTGGTGGCCACCGACGTGGGGCAGCATCAGATATGGACCGCCCAGTTTTACCCCTTCTCCAAACCCCGTTCCTTCCTCACCTCCGGGGGCTTGGGGACCATGGGCTTCGGCCTGGGGGCAATCCTGGGGGCGAAAATAGCGAACCCCAAACGGCCCGCGGCGCTTTTTACCGGGGACGGTTCCTTCAGGATGAACTGCGCCGAAATGGCAACCGTCGCCGCCTACGGGCTTCCCATCCTGATCCTGATCTTCAACAACCGGACCTTGGGGATGGTCCGGCAGTGGCAGTCGCTTTTTTACGATGAACGTTACGCGGAGACCACCCTGGACCGGTCCCCGGATTTTGTCAAACTCGCCGGAGCCTACGGGCTTTCAGGTTACCGGGCGGATGACGAGGATTCCTTCCGGACGGCGCTGGACGGGGCCTGGAAGGAACTGGCCCGGGGAAGGGCGGCGCTGATTGACGCCCACATTGATCAGAACGAAAAGGTCCTGCCCATGGTTCCCGGGGGAAGACCCATAGACGAACAGATTTTATAGAAGGCCGGGTTTCAAAATTACGGTTTTTGAACCGCCCTATTTGAGTTTTTTTAGCCTGCTCAAAAAAAGGAGGCTGTTGGCTTCTCCCATGGCCTTGAGCCGCTCAAAATCCTCTTTGGCTTCCGTATCGGACCCCGAAAGGACCAGATCCCTCCCCCGGCGGCGGTACCACAGGTAGTGTTTGTACCGGATGTGGAGCCGGTGTTCCTGGGCCCCTTCGAGGCGGTGTTCCAAAAACTCCGCCAGGGTGATATGGTTATCCTCCCCGGCGAGCCAGTAGATATCCTCATTGGTAAAAAACAGAACCACCCGCCGGAACCCTTCCCCCAGGGCCGTGTCGTTTCTAAAACCCTCAAAGATCAGGTTTTGTTTTCCCAGGCTTAAATCATACCCCTCAAGCCGGAGCTGCTTCCGCAATTCCGTTATTTCCCGGCGAATTTTGTTGACTGTTTCGGGGTTTCCCCGATTTATCTGAAGATAGGACCGCCACGTCCGTAATTGACTTTCATATAGATAGAATTCCTTGGTTCTGCTTAAAAACAGGGTGGTTTCCGAGAGCAGTTTCCAAACATCCGGGAGAAAATCTTGAAAAACCTGTTCCAGCAAAAACGATTTTTTTTTACCCATCTTCTATCCTGAAAATAATCTAAGGAAGCACTGATTTATTCAATCGAGAATTCGCCAACTGCGTTGGCGCAATCGGCGCCGCTTTAACGCAAGGTAAACAAAGTTTACCCCATTTGCGCAATGAAATGAGCAAATACATTAGGGAAACGCGATGAGCGTCAAGTTAATCAGCGTTTCCCTAAAAATTTACCCCAGGTAATTTTTTGTGGGTTCTCATTTACTATTATAGTATATAATAAAAGATGACAACCATGCGAATTTTGGTGATTTCCGATATACATGCCAACTTGGCCGCCTTTACCGCGGTGCTGAACCGCACCAGGGAGGAGCGGGATCGTATCCTCTGCCTGGGGGATCTGGTGGGATACGGCCCGGATCCCAACGAATGTGTGGAACTTGCGGCGGAGGTTTCGACCCTTATCCTGGGGGGAAACCACGATCTTGCCGCGGGAGAGGTCATTACGGCCCGGGACTTTTCCCCCCACGCGAAAAAATCCCTCAAGTGGACCCGTTCGGTCCTTTCGGCGGCGAACAAGGCCCGTCTTTCCCGGCTTGAACCCCGGCATAGATACCCCTGCGCCCCGGAGCCGATCCTGCTCTCCCACGGGGGGCCTGAGGATCCCCTCTGGAGTTATATCTTCTCCGAAGCCGACGCGGAAATCGCCTTTTCGGGGGCTGACTTTTCCCGCTGTTTTTTCGGTCATACCCACCTTCCTTCGTCTTTTATCCGGCGCGTCCCCGAAGGCGGCGCCGGGCTCCCCCGTATTACCGGCTGTTACGGCCCCCCGGATATGACCGTGGAAACCAGGGGCCGGAATGACCGGTTCCTCCTCAACCCCGGAAGCGTCGGCTTCCCCCGGAATGCCGATGAAGCTCCTTCCTGGGAGAGGCGCTTTCACGCGGTTGCCCGGTACGCCCTTTTTGATTCGGAAACCGGGCTTTGGCAATTCAAGGGAATCGAATACGATATGGGGGATACAATAGAACGAATGATACAATTCGGGTTATGGTGAGGTTCTAAAAATCCCCACCCTCCGGGCGTCAGCCTCCTTTGACGGCTTTGGCCAGGTTCCTGCCCGCTTCTTCCAGGGCCGCGAGATCCTCCCCCTTGGGGGCGCCGGCCCATTCCCGGGAGTCCCGGCTGGTCCATTTGAGCCCCTCAATAGCCGCCTCGTATTCTTTTTTGGCGCCCCCAACCCAGCCCCAGGAACCGATCCGCAGGACCGTTTTCCCGTAAATATGTTTCCGGCGGAAAATATCCAGCACATAGGCCATAGGGGGGAACATGGCGTACTCGTAGGTGGGCATGGCCAGGACCAAACCGGCGCTTTTATAGGCGTCCGCCAAAACCCAGGATACGTTTTCATCGGGGATCCGGTGTATCGAATAGGGAATTCCCTGGCTTTCTATGCCCCGGATCACCGCGTCCAGGCCCTGTTTGGTATTGCCGTACATGGAACCCCAAATCACGGCAATTTCTTTTTCCGCCGGGCCCCTGGCATAGGCGGCATACCGGAGATACCGGTCAATGATGGTTTGGGGGTTTTTCCGCCACACCATGCCGTGGCTGGGGGCGACGACCTTGATGGGAAGCCCGGCGAGTTTCTGTATCCCCCGTTCCACAAAAACCGAAAAGGAAGAAACAATATTGGCATAATACCGGAGGGTTTCTTTTTCAAAAGAAGCCAACTCCTCCGGGGTAAATTCATCGTCAAAAAACTTATCCCCCAGGGCGCCGAAGGAACCAAAGGCGTCACAGGAGAACACCGTCCCCGAAAGGGGCTCCCAGGTAACCATGGTTTCGGGCCAATGGATGTTGGGGGTTTCAAAGAAGGTGAGCGCCTTTCCCCACCCAAGGTCCAGGGCATCCCCGTCTTTTACCGCCCGCAGCCCCCGGTCGATATGGTAAAAGGATTTTATCAGGTTTACCCCTTTGGGCGTGGCGAGGATCTCCGCCCGGGGGTTCTTTTCCCGGAATTCCCGGAGCCACCCGGTATGATCCGGTTCAAGGTGGTTGAGGATAAGGTAATCCACCGAACCAAAATCGAGGCCCGCCGACGCCAGGGCCGTTTCCACCTGTCCCGATGCGTCGGACCAGTCCCGGAAAAGGTCGATGAGGGCGATTTTTTCCCCCTTAACCACATAAGAATTAAGAGAAACCCCCTGGGGAATGGGCCAAATCCCCTCAAATAAATCGGCGGTTTCAATATCCGCGTGGATCCCATAAATAAAATCAGAAATAGAATATGCTTTCATAGGCCCCTGAAAAAAATACCGCCAAAACAGAAATAATTATCCGCTTTTCTGTTATTTGAGGTAATTTCAAAACACCATGATCCCCAGATCACTGTTTTGAAACCGGTTGATTTTTGGAAAAAGCGGCCAAAATCCTATTCTTCCCTTCAAATTAAGAAAACTTTCCCTCAACAAACGTTTTGAGAAAGCCTC